>NZ_RQES01000019.1:0-300000 GCF_004769405.1 Leptospira selangorensis | reverse complement strand
CTGGAATCATGGGCAGAGGGATTGCAAATAATCTCTCGAAAGAAGGTCATTCTCTCCAGTTATATGCTCGTTCTCCGGAAAAAATCCAAGATCTAAAGTCAGATAATATTTCCATTTACGGAAATATTCAAGAAGCAGTAAAAAATTCTGAAATTATAATACTCTGCCTAACGGAAGACCATGTGGTAGAAGAGTCGGTATTTTCCTCAGGACTTTTGGAAACAAAGGCAAAATATGTGATCGATATGGGCACCACCTCCCCTTCTCTCACTTTAAAACTAAATAATACATTCCAAAAACAGAATATTCAATTCTTAGACGCTCCTATGACCGGTTCTAAAAATGCTGCCAGAGATGGTCAGATTTTATTTATGGTAGGGGCAAAATCAAAAGCAGAGATTCAAGATATTTCATTTATATTCGAGGTCTGCGGTAAGAATACCGTATATTGCGGAGAAGTGGGAGACGGACAGAAAGCAAAAATCGCTCTCAATATGGTACAGGCAGGGATCTTTCAAGTTTATATGGAAGGTTTCCTATTGGCGAAAAGCCAAGGTATAGATCCTTCTATCTTAAAATCTATCTTAGAACAATCCGCTGCTAAGTCTGGAATTTCAGAGTTTAAGTTTCCATTTGTATTCTCTGGAAATTACGAAACCCATTTTGCTTTGAAAAATATGTATAAGGATCTCAAACATGCACTCTCTTTAGGAAAGGAATCCGGAACAGAGCTTTCACTCTGCTCCGGTTTGGATGAGATTTACCGCGCCGGCATGGACGCGGGCTTTGGCGAGAAAGACTATTGTAGCCTGAACGAGGTTACTGCGAAGATACCTCCGGCCAAATAATCTTTTCGATCAGACCATTTCCATTTTCGTCTATTCTCAATTGGATTTTGGCTCCTGGCTCTCGGAGTTTTTCCTCTAGCTCTTTTGCGCTCGCTTCCGGAATAAAGTATTTGCGGAAAGGATAATTAAAGTTTCCGTAATTACATTCTCCTTTGACGTAATTCCAACATGATGTATCGTTTTTGAGTTCGTTACAATCCGAATAAAAACGAATTTCATACTCGGATGGTTCTCTGGAATCAAAACATACACAGGTTTCTTTTTTAGTCAGCTTGCTTCCGTCCGTTGTAGCAGCGACTGACTCAACCGAAGAAGAAACGTAATCTCCCTTTTGGCAGATATCATCCGAATATTTTCGATCTATCTGAAATCTTAGATATTGCCCGGAAAGTAAATCTCTAGGATCATATCCTGTAATCGGAAGGATCAGAATTTTTCCATTCCTAAGATCGAATTCCCTCTCTAAAGCAACTGATGCTAAAACGATAATCGGTAAAAATACCGCAAGAACTGAAATGCTAAACTTCTTCATATTCCTAGCTCCTCTTCTTCTGCAAAGAGTTGATTCGCAGCATCTCTGATCTTTTCTCTCATCCTAAATACTAAGATACTGAAACCTAAAATAAACGCTCCGGAAACTATCAGTCCAATTCCTGTTGCGAGTAAACTTCCGAATACTTCCAGATAGACTGATACGAATCGAAGACCTAAAATCAAAAGAGATAGATCAAACCATCTTCTGGATTGGAAAAATAAGAACGTAAACGGGATCCAAGACAGAAAGAAAAATACCATAGCTGGATATTTTCCATACCAATGAAACAACTGAGGATAATTCAAAAATCCTAAGAAGAGTCCTGAGATGGAAAGTAATATGATCTTTCTGCGAGAGAAACGTTTTCTGAAAATCTGAGAAACTGCGATTAACAGAATTGGAAGAAGTAAAGGCCAATACCAAGAAAAAGGTAAATCATATCTTCTGGCAAATTCAGGATCCTGATCTACGTTAGGAATATCATGAGTCTCGAAACTTCCCCAAATGGAAGAAGTTAAGAAAAAGCCGAAAGCCCAAAGTAAAAAAGGATTCACTAGGATAGAAGTTTTACTCTCTTTAGTTTCCAACCTTCTCTCCGTAAAGATCGCAATCCCGGCAAATAGCCAAGAAGCTATAAAGAAGAAGAGAGAAAAATAATGGCTTCTTTCTTTCCAACCGATATCAGGATGATTGTCTATCCAACTCAAGAACGAAGAACTGAATACTGCAATCCAAAGATGCTGCAATACCCTACCCGGATACATGATCACAAGTAAGATCGTAATTCCGGACCAAAGTAGTAGAGCCTGGTATAATTTTCCTTGGGTATGATAAATCTGGGAGACCAGACCGATATTCGCAAAAAATAATACACAAAGAAGTAAAACCAAAAGATAACGAATTGTATCGTTCCAAATCTCTTTACTTTGAGAATATAAGATTGCAATCCCTATCCCCGAAAGAAGTGTAAAACTTGCGACCAATTTAACCGAATAATGTATCTTATCCCAATTAGCAGCCACCATTGCGATGACTCCGAGTCCTATGACTACGATCCCTAAGGCTAAAAAGGAATAGAATACATAAGGAATTTTTTTAGAATCTTCGAATTTGAGAATGGACTCTGCCTGGGTCTGGCTAATGAGTCCGGAATCCACCCAAGTTTTTAATTTTTTCTTCCAATTCATAACGCGAAAGTTATCTAAATGGAATCAAAATCAGTCAATCTTTCTTTCTAGATTTTACCGATAGAATCAAGGGTTCTGAACGTTTATCAGACGAAGAATCAGTCTTCTTCTTTAGTTCCTAATGATTTTTCTATATTACTGCGGTATCTTTCTTTAAAATAAGATTTTGCATTTGGAGCACCTATCTTAGCATCTTTCAGTCTTTTTTCGTTTGCTGAAATTCTATCCTCATCCAATGGGTGAGTGCTCAAATATTTTTCCAGAGGAATATCCGTACCCTTTAACTCAGGATTTACCTTCTTCTCTTTTTGGATATCTTTGAAAAAGTCTGCGATTGCTCCCGGATAATAGGGAGTGGATCTCATATAATCAAATCCGTATTCGTCCGCTTCTTCTTCCATAGAGCGAGAATTTGCAAGACCCAATAGATTTGTAGAAAGACCAGCTATATCCGCCGCATGTTGTGCCAGATCAGGGCCCAATACATAAGAAAGTACAAAGTATAATGCAAAGTATAAAGTAAGATTCGTAGATAATTGTTTGGTAGAATGTCTTCTTTCCGCATGAGCAATTTCGTGAGAAAGAATTCCCGCAAGAGTAGCCTCATTTTTTACGAAATGAAGAAGACCCGTATATACGAATATATAACCTCCAGGCGCACAGATCGCATTGATTACCTTATCATCATCTATTATGGTTACTTTATATTTGAAATCATCCTTGTAATGGATGGATTTGGATTTTAAGATACGATCAACTATGGATTGAAGATATTTTTCTAAAGATTTGTCTTTATAAATTTCACCATGACCTTCGCCCGTTACAGCCGCCTTGTAAAATTGTTCTCCCAAAAATCGATCTACATCTAAAGGAAAAATAATATCAACCATCCAGCCGCAGCCTTGGAGGGAAAAAAGTAAAAATAGGACCAGGAAATATTTGCGAATAGAAGTTTTACTCATAAGATAACTTACTCCGAATACAAACGGATTTCGTAACCGCCATAGGCGCGGATATTGATAACTACATCCTCGAATAAAAGATATTGCCCTTTTATCCCGAGTAATTTGGAATCTATTTCTTTCTCCTTGTCCGGAGAGAAGGATTTGGATTTTTTGGGATATTCTGAAATAGGATAACTTAATTTTGTAATATTCTGTTCATCGGACTCATTATACGGAACCCCAAGATCCCAGGAATCCAGAACTTCAAGCAATTCTTTCTTTTTGGAAATCAGATCGAATGGGACAGAATCTTCCGTTACCATCTTTTGCCATTTGGTTTTATCATCTATAACCGTGGTAAATTGTTTTTCAATAAGACCTGCATCACGTCTGGAAGAAACTTCTAAAAGTGGAATTGCTTCTTGCGCCCCCTGGTCCACCCAACGATTGGAGACCGGTTTTTCCCGAGTGATCCCCACTTTCAATCCGCTCGTATTTGCAAGATAGACTGTATGTTTTTGGAAGCAATAACCTTCTCCCCATTCAGGTTCCCTACAAGTTCCCAAATGAAAATGACAGGTCTCAGGACGAAGAATACATAGATCATTCTCAGCTAATGTTTGGAAGCAGTTAAAACAACTTCCTTGGTTGAAACTTTTGCTTGTGACTTTTCCACAATTCACACAACGGATCTTTCCGGTAAATTCCAGTTTTATTCTTTTACCTACAAGACTTCCGATCTTAAAATTTGCAGGAACAAGTTGTTCCTTTTGTTTTCCGGATTCTGAAGAAGGATAAGAAGCTACTACCCAGATATATTCTACCGGGTTAATACCTTCGTGGTCCATCATTCGTAGGAAACCGGAAGAGAGTTCTTTCATGGAAAAAAATATTCCTTACCACCGAGTGGTCGTAACTTCGCATCCACTTTGACGGTTAGAATAGTGCTTAACTCCTGGCCTTTCCAGTCAAAAACCACTATTTTGTCTTCGTAAGAATAATGACTTAGCCTTCCATCCGTATGATAGAATAATTTCAAATCACTCTGCCCTTCTTTTCCAGGAAGAGAAAGTACGCCCTTACCTGCGAGTGTTCTTCCCTCATACCATTTTGCTTTTACCGGGATAGAAGGTATCGTTTTATTAGGGGTCAAACCGTTTGTAGTAGAAGTAGCGCTCGGAGTTGCAGGTTCAGAACTTTCCGCTAATTTAGCTTCGAATGTAGAAACTTTTAATAATGCACATTGGAAATTTCCCTCTAATACCGGAAAATCATGGGCGCATGGAGTTTCTTTTACATACAATTCTTGGTCAAAGTAAGCGCCTGTGCGAACACTTTGCGCGATCTTAGCGAATGCATAAAATTTCAAACGACCTAAAACTTCTTTTAAACCGTATTCTTTCCATTCTCCAATTTCATTTTCCGCGAAAAGGGAGAAGGAAAAACAAAACAATATTATAACGACGAATCTAGTTCTCATAATCTATCTTTCGAAATTTATCTATAAAACATTAGTAGATCAGATATTTTTGGATCAATCTATTTGTAGAAGATTCAGATTCCGCATAAGAAGCCTTAAATTGTTCGTATGTAAGACCTGCATCCACAGATTCTCTGAATTTTTCGGTTCCCCATAAAAAATCTATATTATGGGATCCGTCCGCATACTGTCTCCATTTGAAATCCTTATATTTCTTTTTCATAATGGTTGTTAAGTTATACGCCATTCGAATCGGATCATATTTACGATTTACAACAGTTAAACGAAGACCCCTGCAAATTTCTCCTTTAAAAGGACCGAAAACCGGTTTAAAGAATACACTTTGGTAATAATAATCACCTTTGCTATCTTCATTCAATTCATTGATAATATCTTCAGGCTCATTCATCCAAGGAGCACCGAAATATACGAAAGGAGCTTGAGTCCCTCTTCCTACGGAAACATTCACTCCCTCTAATAAAACTAAACCTAGATAATTCCTTGCAGAATCTAACATAGGAAGATTCGGAGAAGGAGTAGACCAAGCAATACCTTCTCTCTCCCAATCAAATCCCCTTTTCAAATTCTCAGGAGAAATGATATCCAGTTTCACTTTTCCACCTAGATATTCTCCATTATAGAATGCGGCAGCTTCTCCCAAAGTCATTCCGGTGAAAAATAAAGAAGGAAATTCTCCTGCGAAGTTTAAAAACTTCTTCTGTATACCTTCTCCCCTTGCGCCTAAATATAATGCCGGGTTTGGGTGATCCAAAAGAATAAACTTAGTGTTCGGATCGGGCAAATTATCCATCAAACGTTTGAGAACGCTTAAGTATGTATAACAACGCATTCCCATATCAACAACATCGAACACAACTGCGTCCGCACCTTTCAGGATTGCGGGGATTTCCGAGTTTTTAACCTTATAAATATGATAGATAGGAAGCTGAAATGTTTCATCCATTGTGACTGGAGATTTACTAAAGTCTTCTTCCAGTCCTAAAAATCCGTGTTCAAGTCCGATCAAATGTTTGATCTTAACTTTTTTATCCTTAAATTCTTTTAAGATCTTCTCAGGATGTCTCCCGATACCGGAAGGATTTGTAACAAGCACAACGGATTTACCTGCAAGACTAGGAAGGACTTGCTCGTAAAAGGAAACTTCGGCTGGAATAATTTTAGATTTAGAAATATGACTTCTGGATGACGCTTCTACGCAGGAGCCTGAGGAAATTGTCAGAAAAAAAATGAGTAAAGTTAGGATTTTTTTGTTTCTTTCTTTGAACCGCATGTAAGATACCTTATTTGTTCAGTAAATAGACAGAATTCAATACATCAAGGAGAAAAAGGAAGCGATATGGCAAAGCTGTCCATCCTGCGGATTACCGCTCTCACACTGATTTTAGGTTTCACTTTTGCATGCGCTACGGGAGACGGATCTCGTCGCAAGAAAAAAGAAGATTTCACTAGAGAAGGAAATACGATCACAGTAACCGGCGAGGCTCCGATTTACAACGGTGACATTGCGAACGCAAAACAAAGAGCGATCAAAGACGCTAAAGTAAATGCGGTTCGTAAAGTAGTCGGTGAAGAAATTTCAAATAAAAGCCAAGCTTCCGATGGAGAAAGTTTAGGCTCTAGTCTACTTTCCAAAACGGATGCATTCGTTAAATCTTATGATATCGTAGCCGAAGACCAAGGCAAGATCGATACTCAACCGATCTTAAAACTTACAGTTCGTTGTACGATCGAAGAAACGAAACTTTCCACTGCAGTCGAAGGACTTCTTGCTGATGTAGGAAATCCAAGAATCGTAGTTTTAGTTCCTTCTAAAGTAGGCGGAGCACCGGTTGCTCCTTTAAGCAATGGTAATATTGCAGAAGCAGAGATTATCAAAGGACTTAAAAAAGCAGGAAACAAGATCGTAGATCCTGGAACTGCTTCTAAAACAGTTAAACCTTCCGGCTTGAATGCGGATGCAGTAAACTCTTTGGATGCTGGAGCTGCGATTTTGATCCAAGCTCAATCTTCCGGAGCAGAAGTACTTGTAGTAGGATCTGTTGAAACAGAAGATCAAACACCTGTAACCGCAATCGGTGGAAAACAATTGGATAGACCTCTATTCAATACTGCGGCTACCGGACCTTATAAAGTAATCCTACTTTGGGGAGACGGAAAAGTGGTAGCATCCGGAAACGGAGATGCTCGTGGAGCGGATATCACTCAGAAAGTTTCCAGAGAAAAAGCACTTGCTGGCTGGGCAGAAGACGTAACCAAAAAAGTAAACAAACAACTTAAGGAAGAATGGTTTAATCTCACTGAGAACAATACTATCATTCTTAAGTTTACAGGTTTGGATGCAGATGAGTCCACTAAATTCAAAGATGATCTCGCAGAATTGACTGCTGCAAAAGACATCAATGTTAGAACTAGCAATGTAAGCGGCTCAGAGTGGGAAGTTACCTACCCTGGAAAAGACGCACTTTTTATGGACGAATTAGTCTATAAAAAAGACAGAGGGTTCACTTTCTTAGCTACTAAGAAGATGAATGTTAAGTCCGCTGCAAGAGGTGTGGTTACCTTGGAGTTTACTCCGAATAAATAATCGGTTTAACGATCGATTAAACAAAAAGCCGGCGAGTATTCGTCGGCTTTTTTATTTTAAGCTCTTATTTCTTAGCGATACTTTTCAATTTTTCACCATAAGCAGTTTCATGTTGGGTAAATGTCTGCCAGAATTTAGGGACCGATTCCTTATAAATTTTAGAAACCAGAATATCCAAATGAGTATGCCAACCGGAAGAAACCATAAGTTTACCGAACTCATCGGTGAGTTTATAATGGCGGAGAGTTAAAAGAACATCTTCTCCCTTCTCAACTAGTTCGAAGCTAACTTCAGAATTTGGATGCCAGGTAAAGCTTAAAAACCTAGGAGCATCGATTGCAGTAATCGTTTCTACTCCACTGATACCGTTTTCCATTTCCTTAAATCTATCCGGGTAAGTTTTTTCATCAGAAAGTGAAGAATGCAAAAAGTTTAATTCCACTTTTCCGCCCACCTTTAATTCCATAGTTCCGGAAGCAAGCCAGGTGCCACGCTTTTCAGAATCAGTTAAATATTCCCAAACAGTTTCTATCGGTCCGGGCAATAATCTTTGGAAACGAACTTCTGCCTCCGAAGTAAAGGTTCCATATGTTTTGTTTACAGATAGATCTTTCATCACTATCTTCTCCCCTTTCTCATTTTATTGGCTCTCAATTCCTTTTCCAGAAGATCCAGTCTTCCTTCCCAGAAAGTTTTTGCTCTATCAATCCAGTCTTGAATCTCTTTCCAACCTTTGTAATCCAAGGAGTGGATCCTTCTTTGACCATCCACTCTCACTTGGATCAGATTACATTCTTTCAAAACCTTAAGATGTTGGGAGATAGCAGCGGCACTTATATCAAAATGCCCTGCGATTTCTCCTGCTCCCATTTCACCTTGGAATAGTAGTTCTAAAATTTTGCGTCTGGTCGGGTCCGCAATCGCATCTAAAGCCTGCATAATCAAATATTTAAGTATATACTTAATTAAGTCAATACTTAAATACGAGATATGACGACCCATAGAAAAAAATTATTCTAAGGATCGGTGAGATGGATGAAAGAAAAACTAGGATTTAACGAAGTAAAAATTGAAATGCGTAAGTGTTTTTAGGATCAAGTTGGAGGGTTTTACAAAGATAAAAACGATTCTTGTCCTTATCTTTTAGATAATAAGCGGTTTCGGTCAGATAAGCATAGTTTTCTATCACGGATGGATGAGGACCTTGACTTCCGTCAGTGGTCATGGTTCCTCCGAAAAGAGATAGCTCCAAATATGATTCAGCAGTTTGCCACTCCGCCCTATCTAAATAAATTGTAGCAATTTTCCACTCCACATCATTAAAACCCAAAACTATAACTACTTCGTCTTTTTTTCGGACGCCGTCCTGCACATCAATTTCATGCTGAATACGTTTATGCAGATCCAAATAGAATGCGAGAAGTTTGTCTTCCTTCCCTCTATGTTGCAGACTCCAATACCAGGATTTGGCATATAATTCTCGAAGACTTAAATCCTGATCATACTTGGAGAGAAAGGGTTGTAATAAAGCCTTTACCTCGGAAAACTTTTTTGCCTGGTAATCATAGAGAGCCTTATCCCAGATTTTTCGATTTTCGCTTAAAAAGTTTTCATGAGCACCGGCGGGTACGGAATATTCCAAAAACCTTGTTACCGAAAAACTCCCCTTTCCTTTCATTACTGAGAAGTAATATGGATTTTTAGTATCGGAACAATCTAAGGTAAATGGTTCCGACCCGGTTTTTTTGCCGGAATTAGTGGTCGCACAATTTAAACCGAATAGTATCGCAAAAATAAATAAGCCTCGGAACATTCCATTCTACCTAAAGGAAAAGATGCTCGAGAATTTCCATAAATTAGCCAAAAGAGTCAAGCGAAATCATTCAACCTTGAAAGGTGATTATTTCCCTCACGAATATAATATTACCTGTATTTTTTTAGCATTCATTGTTTAGAAAAATCGAATTTAGACGAAGAAGTAAATAGGAAGAATTTATATAGAGATCTCGAATCATGAGATAAAAAAAGCCACCGGAGTTTTCATCCGGTGGCGCCTGTTCCCGAAAACTACATTTGTAGAAGTTTGAGGACCGAATTCGGTTTTAGGTTTGCTTGCACTAACATCGCCGTACCACTCTGCACGAGTATTTGTTTTGTAGTTAGAGCAACCATCTCCTCCGCCATATCAGCGTCACGAATTCTGGACTCGGAGGCTTGCATATTCTCATATGCTGCCATGAGACCTTTTGCGGAATGTTCCAGCCTATTAAAATAAGCTCCCATATCCGCCCTCTGCTTCATGATCTTTCCGAGCGCAGCATCGGCTAAGCCGATCACTTCATTCGCTTCCCCAGGAGAAGAAACCGCAATCGGTCTACCATCTGCCTTGGTAAGCTTTAAAGCTCGGGAAGTCATAGTTCCAATGAAGAACCTTTCCCTTTGGTTCTGGTTCGGTCCCATATGGAACCACATAGAAGCTCTTTTGGAACCTCTAGCGAAGTCACCTTCGAACAATTTGAATCTATTGAACTCTGCTTGAGAGGCAATACGATCCACTTCGTCGACAAGGGCGGAAACTTCCACCTGAACCAATTGTCTGTCTTCGGGGCTGTAAATCCCATTCGAGGTTTGGATGGCCAAAACCCGGATTCTTTGGATGATATCCGAAGACTGTTGAAGGAATCCTTCCGCAGTCTGGATGAAACTCATCCCATCTTCCGTATTTCTCTCCGCTTGTCTCAGTCCGTTGATCTGCGTTCTGAGTTTTTCGGAGACAGCCAAACCCGAAGCATCGTCACCGGCAGAATTGATCCGCATGCCGGAAGACAAAGCTTTCATGGTTTTATCCACAGCTAGCTCGTTGAACTTCAGAGAGCGGTGAGAATTCACCGCACTCAGGTTGTGATTGATAATCATCCTACACTCCTTGTAGAGAGTTTCCGGAGGATCTCCCTATCCTCCGATCGGACATGACCTGTCCGGTGCTCCGGGATGGACCCGGTCGGACCACCCGACAGGTCATTTTCTCCCGAGGAGAATGGATGTTTTCAATCAACCGCAAGAGCGCAAAACTACGTTATGCGATCCTACAAAAGTACAATAAGCTTTAGGTTATTACTAACCCGGTTCGGTTTCTTCGGAATTCCTCCTTGGAAAAGGAACCGGAAAAAAATTGGGGAAAGAAGAATATTAGACCCGACGTTTTTCCTGTACCTTTTCATTAGGTCCGTAGACGACGATAGCCGCATAAGCGGCTTCGGAGTTCTACAGAAAAGTTCCCGGTGCGGGAGCATCACTGCTCCCGCTGCCGGAAAGTCCTAATTACCTAAGTAACTGGAGGACAGACTGAGGTCTTACGTTAGCTTGTGCTAACATTGCAGTTCCTGATTGAACCAAAATTTGGTTCTTAGTGAATGCAACAGTTTCCTCTGCCATATCCGCGTCCCTGATTCTCGACTCTGAAGCTTGGATGTTCTCGTAAGCTACCATTAGGCCTTTAGATGCATGCTCTAAACGGTTATAGTAAGCTCCAAGATTTGCTCTTTGTTTGTTGATTTTCATTAAAGCATCGTCAAGAAAGCCGATTGCTTCGTTAGAAAGTTCAGCAGTAGAAAGAGTCAAAAGTGTTCCGTCAGACTTGATCAAATTCAGAGCCTTAGCGGTCATAGTTGCGATATAAACACGTTCCCTCTGGTGCTGGTTCGGTCCGATGTGGAACCACATAGAAGCGGTTCTTGATCCACGAGCGAAATCGCCTTGGAGCAATGCCATCTTGTTAAACTCTGCTTGGGAGGAAATGCGATCAATTTCGTCTATGAGCTGAGAAACTTCTACCTGGATCATCTGACGGTCTTCTGCACCGTAGATACCGTTGGAAGATTGGATAGCAAGTACACGGACCCTCTGGATGATATCATTAGTTTCCTGCAGATATCCTTCAGTTGTTTGGATCAGGGACATGCCGTCCTCAGTGTTTCTCTCCGCTTGGCGAAGTCCTTTCACCTGAGTTCTCATTTTCTCGGAAACGGCTAGACCGGATGCATCATCCCCGGCGCGGTTGATACGCATACCGGAAGAAAGTGCCTCCATGTTTTTCGCCACTTCGTTGTTCTGGAACTTCAGAACGCGGTGGGAGTTAATCGCGGCTAAGTTATGGTTAATGATCATTTGTTTCCTCCTTGAAACTGAGATCATGAGCCCGGCGTCCGTGCCGGGATCTGTGCTGGTTTGGTTTTGGTCTTTTTTTTATATGTTTAAATGAAGGCTGAGATCCGGGATAAACCTAGAAATTCAGGGTTTCCTTCAGATATATCTTCGGTGAAGGACCTGGCCTAGATTAATTTTAACGAAAATGGAACTTTTTGTAGATTTTAGCTAATTTTCGCTGATTTTCAGCGATTTTTAAAGAAGAGAAGAAAAGGAATCGTAGATTTTTTGTAAAAAAAATTCAGCTTTTTAGGGCTCATCTAAAGGTTCGATCGAATCGGAAATTTCCATAAGCATTTTTTTAGAAAAAGAAGCTCCCCTTCTCCGCATCTGAGCATTTTTCAAAAAATTTCGGAAATCAGTTTGCATATCCTAGTTCTAAGAAGATATTTTGCGATTGTTTTCGTATTTCCTAAAGTACTATGAGCCAACCTAAAACAAAAAAAGAAACCGAAGATCTACTAGAATTATACAGACAAATGCTTTTGATCCGCCGCTTCGAAGAAGCTTCCGCAAAAGCGTACAGCATGGGCAAAATCGGCGGCTTCTGCCATTTGTACATCGGTCAAGAGGCAGTGGGCGTGGGGGCAATCTCCGCTTTAGAGCAAAAAGATTATATAGTTTCCACCTATAGAGATCATGGCCATGCACTCGCCAGAGGATTAGAACCAAAATCCCTCATGGCAGAATTGTATGGAAAGAAGACTGGGATCGTATCCGGAAATGGTGGCTCCATGCACTTCTTTGATAAAAAGAAAAACTTCATGGGAGGGCATGGGATCGTAGGTGGGCATATCTCCCTCGCAGCTGGGATCGCATACGCCTCCAAGTATCGCGAAGACGGCGCAGTTACATTATGTTTTTTTGGAGAAGGTGCTGCAAACATAGGATCCTTTCACGAAGGAATGAACTTGGCCGCTATCTGGAAACTCCCTCTTGTTATGATCTGTGAAAATAATCATTATGCAATGGGAACTCCTGAGTATAGAGCTCTCTCGGTCAAAGATGTTTCCGTAAGAGCGACAGCCTATGATATCGCAAGAGATCATATAGAAGGTGATGAAGTCCGAAAAGTAAGGGACCATGTTAAGGTTGCCGTGGAAAGAGCAAGGAGAGGAGAAGGTCCTACCCTAATGGAAATTTCCACATATAGATTCAGAGGCCACTCTATGTCGGACCCTGCAAAGTATAGGACCAAAGAAGAATTAGATAAATATAAACAAGGTGATCCTCTTATCAAAGCGGAAAAGGATCTACTCTCCGCGGGCTGGGCCCAAGAAGAATTAACCAAGATGGACGAAACCATTCTTAAAACCGTCGAAGAGTCGGTAGACTTCGCCGAAAAAAGTGAAGAACCTCCTCTTGGCTGGCTCTACAAGCATGTTTATGCGGAGAACGTATAATGGCAGTACTCACATACAGAGAAGCACTCAATCGTGCCATGACGGAAGAAATGGAGAAGGATCCGAATATTTTTCTCATGGGAGAAGAAGTAGGACATTATGAAGGAGCCTATAAAGTTTCCCAAGGAATGCTCGCTAAGTTCGGAGAAAAACGAGTCATCGATACTCCAATTTCAGAGAACGGTTTTGCTGGAGTCGGAATTGGGGCTGCTATGGTAGGACTTAGACCGATCATAGAATTTATGACCTGGAACTTCTCACTTGTTGCAATTGATCAGATCATTAACTCCGCAGCTAAAATGAATTATATGAGTGCGGGACAATTTCCGATCCCGATCGTTTTCAGAGGAGCCGGTGGTGCCGGAGGAAGACTTGCCGCGCAACACTCGCAATCCTTCGAAAGTTGGTACGCACATATTCCAGGGCTCAAGGTTCTTGCACCCTACACTCCTGCAGATGCTTACGGACTCTTAAAAACTTCCATCCGAGACAATAACCCAACCATTTTTATAGAGAGCGAAGTACTATATGGCTCCAAGGGAGAAGTTCCCGAAGGAGAATTTTTGATCCCGATGGGAAAATCGGATATCAAAAGAGAAGGTACACAACTCACAATTATCAGTTGGTCTAGAGCCCTAATGTATGTTCTTCCCGCAGCGGAAAAACTGGCAAAAGAAGGAATTTCTGTAGAAGTTTTAGATCTAAGAAGTATAAGACCTTTAGATGAAGAAGGAATTTTGGCTTCGGTCAGAAAAACGAATAAAGTGCTTATAGTGGAAGAAGGTTGGAATGTGGCAGGATTCGGGGCACAAGTGGCTTATTTAATCCAAAAAGAAGCGTTCGATTATCTGGATTCTCCAATTGAAAGAATCACCCAGGAAGATGTACCTATGCCTTACGCGGCAAACTTGGAAAAATCCTCCCTTCCGAGCGAAGAAAAAATAATCAAAAAAGTCAGAGAAATGATTCAGTAAATCATAATATTTGAATATTATTATATTATAAATAGGAAAAATAGATGGCAAAAATTTCCGAAATGACCCAACTTTCCCCGACGATGTCGGAAGGTGTTTTGGTAAAATGGCTAAAGAAGAAGGGTGACTCAGTCGCTCCCGGAGAAATATTAGCCGAGGTCGAAACTGACAAAGCGGTCATGGAAATGGAGGCATTCGATTCCGGGGTAATTTTGGAAATTTTAGCCCAGGAAGGAGCCAAACTTCCCGTGGGAGCCCCAGTTGCAATTATAGGAAAAGCGGGAGAAGATATCACTTCCTTACTTTCAGAAGCAAAATCCAGATCTTCCGCATCGGTCGCTTCTCCCCCGGCTTCCGCGCCAGCTTCTACTTCTGCTCCCTCACCTTCTCCGAGCCAAGCACCTAAAAAAACGGAAACTGTAGTATCTTCGACAACTCCAAAACTCGAGGAAGAAGAAGTTTCCCCTCCTAAAGAAAGTCCAGTTTCCAGAGGACTTTCTCCTTCCGCATTAGAAGGAAGGGTCAAAGCTTCCCCTTTGGCAAAACGTTTAGCTCAGGAAAGCGGAATTGATCTTTCTAAAATTCGAGGAAGCGGACCAGACGGGAGAATTATCAAACGGGATATTGAAAACGGGATCTCTGCATTTTCGTCTAGCGGAATATCTCCATTTGCTGGAGAAATTGTGCAAGAAGAGAAACTTCCAATTTCTGGAATGAGAAAAACAATCGCATCAAGATTGGTTCACTCCAAAACCCACCAGCCTCATTTCTATTTGGATATGGAAATTGATGCGGATGCACTTGTTCATCTAAGAGAAAACTTCAACTCCGATCTAAAAGAATCAGGAGAAGAGATCAAACTGAGTATAAATGATTTTATCATAAGAGCTTCTGCGCTTGCGCTTCTAAAAGTTCCTGAAGTAAATTCTTCCTGGAGAGAAGATCATATTCTTAAACATGGAAGAGTGGATATAGGTGTAGCAGTTTCTATCGAAGGTGGTTTGATTACCCCTTATGTTAGGAACGCAGACAAAAGGTCTGTTTTGGAAATCGGTAGGACGGTAAAAGAGCTTGCTTCCCGTGCAAGGGAACGAAAACTCAAACCGGAAGAGTTTTCAGACGGAACCTTCACTGTTTCCAATTTGGGAATGTTCGGAGTGAATCGTTTTGCAGCGGTGATCAACGAACCTGAGGCCGCGATCCTCGCAGTAGGAAACGTGGTATCTAAACCGGTAATCAAAAACGGAAGTATAGTCCCCGGAAAAACTCTTTCAGTCTGCCTTTCCTGTGATCACAGAGTGGTAGACGGTGCGGTGGGAGCCGGTTGGTTGGAAGTGTTTCGAAATTTTCTGGAACATCCTCTTCGGTTACTTGCCTGATTTTTTAGTGGGCAAAGAAGCAGTGGATCAGGATTCCAATCTTAAAATAAGAGACCAAAAAGTTAAAAAAGCAGCAATGCTACTTCTATCCTTAGATAAGGATGCTGCTGCCAAGGCATTAGCCCAATTGGACGAGAAGTTGATTGAAGAGATCGTCCAGGAAATGGCAAAGATCAAAACAATCAGCAAGTCCGAAAAAGAAGCAGTCCTTTTAGATTTCCAAGGTTCGCTCAAAGATCTGGCTGCCGAATCCAGAGGCGGAATTGAAACCGCACGAGAATTACTCCAAAAGTCTTTAGGCAAAGAGAAATCCGAAAACATATTAGGAAAACTGGATAGAAAGGACACTGAGGAAGATTTTTCCTTTTTAAATGATGCGGAACCGCAAACTCTCGCTCACCTGCTCGCTCCGGAACATACACAAACGATCGCAGTCACTCTTGCATTTTTACACCCTAAAAAAGCCGCTGAAACACTTAAGTTTTTACCAAAAGAACTTCAGAGTAAGGTAGCGTTAAGACTTGCAAATACTACTAAAACACATCCGGATGCAATCCGTCAGATCGCAAAAGTCCTGAAGAAAAAATACGAACAAAGAGATAAATCCGAATTCAGCGAAGCAGGAGGAGCAGAGGCTCTCGCAAATATCCTGAATCATATGGATAAATCTCTGGAAGAAACAATTCTAAAAGAATTGGAAGAACAATCGCCAGAACTTGCTTCTCAAGTCCGTGAAAAATTATATACTTTCGAAGATGTACTTCTACTGAACTCTAAAGAAATGAGACAGCTTATCAATCGTATTGCAGACGATGATTTGATCGCGATCGCACTCAGAGGAGCTTCCGACCAGATTAAAGCCCATTTCTTCGAAGCAATGTCCAAAAACAGAGCCAACGATATTTTAGAAAGTATGGATATCCGAGGAAAAGTAACCTTAAAAGAGATCACAGATGCAAGGAACAGTATTCTTACCGCTTTGCGTGATCTGGAAGAGATTGGGGAGATTATTATTAAAAAGGACTCGGAAGAGTTTATCTAATCCACTTCGAGTCACAGTCTAGTTGATTGTTGGGAATTTCGGAGCTGACGGGACTCGAACCCGCGACATCCTGCGTGACAGGCAGGCACTCTAACCAGCTGAGCTACAGCTCCTTTTATGAAGAACATAATTTCTGAGCGGGCTCAGGGGTCAATTCGTTTATCTGAAAAAGGGATGAATTTTTAAGTCCCTTCCATAGCCTTTCCAATAGCGGAGTTTTTCCGACCAACGGCTTTCTTAGATGCTTCACGAAAAAAAACCAAAGGATTTACTCGAAGAGAGGGTGTTTACTCTTTCAAATTTTCTTTCCGTCTCTAGAGTTTTACTTCTTCCTTTTTTTATTCAATTCACTCGCAAACATATCGAGTCTCCTCGTAACGGCGAATATTTATTTTTGGCAATAGGCACCTGTGTTCTTGCAGTACTGACAGATTTTCTAGACGGTTTTCTAGCCCGGCTACTCTCTCAAGAATCAGTCTTGGGAAAATATCTGGATCCTATCTGCGATAAATTCGTTACCATCGGTGGACTTTCTGTAATCGTTCATTATTACCAGTTCCCTTTATGGATTCTTCTCATCTATATCCTAAGAGAAATTTTAGGAGTTTGGCTAGGAGGCTTCCTATATTTAAAAAGAGGGATCCAAGGAAAACCGAATTGGTGGGGAAAGATTGGAGTCGGTCTTGTTGCGGCAGCAGTCCTTTGGTATATGACCTTACCTTTGGTAGGACCTACTTTACCTGAGAATCATTTCTTCCAACATCCTGAATATTCAGGTTATGTATTAGTTCTGATCTTAAGTATTGGAGTAGTCGCTTATTCTAAAAGATATTGGAATATAGTGTTCCATCCGGAAAAATTCATCTTGGATCCGGAAGATAAAAAGCAGAAGAAAAAGTACGAACTGGTCTGAACTCCAGCCTCCGTTGAATTTCCTTGACACCGGAGCCTAGCCACCCATTCTGTCAATCGCGACCGCTCGGGTGGTGGAATTGGTAGACACGCAAGCTTGAGGTGCTTGTGCCGGTTCGGTGTAGGGGTTCGAGTCCCCTCTCGAGCATCGTCCTACCTCAACTCCTTCCTCCATTTCGAAAAACCAACCCTCGGTAGAACTATGGCATCGGGTGCTCTCTCCGTTAAAGATTTTTTAGATAAAGCCAAACTTGTTTCTTACGGCTTTTTCGGATTATTGATCCTATTTCTGATCTTATTCTTCTCTTCTCCTTACCTTTTAATATCAAAAGCGGATCCTAAAAAATCGGACGCACTCGTATTAGAGGCAATCGAAACAGGCAAAAAAGATAAATTCAAACAAGCAGCTGCTTTATGGAAGAAGGGCCTCGCTCCTGTGATCGTTATCCTACATTCTCCACCCAACCAAGATTCCGATCTGGGACTTGTCGGAGATCCTACTTCCTCCTTACAAACCTATTTGGTTTCCTTAGGAGTAGATGAGACCAAGATCTTAGTTTATACTGTAGAATCAGGTCCTCAGGAATTCCCTAAAACTCTCTTAAAGATCGCTTTGGATCGTCAGTGGAAAACTTTTCTTTTGATAGGAAAAGAATACGATTCTGCAACCTTGTTAAAATTATATAGAAACGTTCTAGAACCTGCGGGAATTTATATCGCTGTCTCCAAAGTAAGCGAAGGAATCGGAGCCTGGGATTGGTTTACAAAACCAAAAAGCCTAGAATCCATCTTAGGAAGACTCTCGAAACATTTATATTTGATACTATTAGGAAATTAAAATGTCCCAAGACTTAAAAGAAACAAACGAACTCATCCAACAAAGAATCGAAAAAATCAAAAATCTAAAGGAGAAGGGTGTAGATCCCTACCCTATCAGATTTTTCCCCGATTCGGATTCAGCATCTTTAATAGAGATGTATTCGAAAACTCCTACAGGACCTGAGAAAAAATTTCTATTAGGCGGACGTTTGCATTCCAAACGTGTAATGGGAAAAGCAAGTTTTGCCCATTTAAAAGATAAGTCCGGAGTCATCCAACTTTATGCAACCAGAGATGATCTAGGAGAAGAGAATTATACTCTTTTCAAAAGTTTGGATTTAGGAGACCTGATCGGGATAGAAGGTTATCTTTTCCAAACCCAAAAAGGAGAGACTACTCTTCATTTAACTTCGGTTACATTACTTGCAAAATGTGTTCGCCCTCTTCCGGTAGTAAAAGAGAAAGATGGAGTTATTTACGACGCCTTTGCAGATGTGGAACAAAGATACAGAATGCGTTATGTGGACTTAGTAGTAAATGATAACGTCAGAGAAACATTTATCACTCGTAGTAGGATAGTATCCGAGATCCGTAATTTCCTAACTTCCGAAGGATTTTTGGAAGTGGAAACCCCAATGATGCAACCGATCGCCGGTGGTGCAGCAGCAAGACCATTCGTCACTCATCACAATACATTGGACATGCAATTATTCTTAAGGATCGCCCCTGAATTATATCTAAAACGTCTGATCGTAGGTGGACTAGATCGAGTATTCGAATTGAACCGCAACTTTAGGAACGAAGGAATTTCTACCAAACATAACCCTGAATTCACCATGATGGAAGCATATATGGCTTATGGTGATATGGGAAAAATGTTAGAGCTAACTGAAAAACTGATCACTACTGTTGCCCAAAAGATCTGCGGAACTCTTAAGATCAAATACGGAAACGATTTAGTAGATCTTAGCCCTCCTTGGAGAAGAGTGAAATATGTGGATATTATCAAAGAATATTCAGGGATCGATTTCTCTCAGGTAAAAACTCTGGAGGAAGCAAAAGAAAAAGCAAGTTCCGTAAAAGTGGATGCAAGTAAATGTACTTCTATCTGGAAAGTAGCGGACGAGGTATTCTCCGAAAAAGCGGAACCAAATCTGATCCAGCCGGTATTTGTTACTGATTATCCTAAGGAACTTTCTCCATTAGCAAAATCGAATCCTGAAAATCCAGGTTATGTAGAAAGATTCGAGCCTTATATAGTAGGTAGAGAGATCGGAAATGCATTCTCAGAGTTGAATGATCCATTCGATCAAAAAGAAAGATTCGAAGATCAGGTAAAACAAAGAGAAGCAGGAGACGACGAGGCATTCATGATGGACGAGGATTATATCCGAGCACTTGAATATGGAATGCCACCTACTGGAGGTCTTGGGATCGGGATAGACCGTTTAGTGATGTTACTCACAAATTCTCAATCTATTCGAGACACCATATTATTCCCGTTGATGAGACCGGAATAAGAGTTTTTATAAAAGCCCGAGAGTTGCTCGGGCGTAAATCTTAATGATTTGTGATCGTTAGTTTCGCCTGAGAATCTAACTTTTCTTTTAAGTCTTTCAATAACGATTTCAAACTGTCTGTATTGGAAGAACTTAGAGTAAATGTGCTCGTATTATCACGAGAAGAAAAGCTGAACTGAACTTCTTTCGCGGAGAGTAATTTGTCGGCTACATCTGCAGGAAGAATAGAGACTACACGAACAGTATCTCCGTAATCTGTAGAGGTCTTTCTAAGATTATGCCAAGTTTGATCTAACTTCATAGAGATCCCGATCGGAAAACTTTCTTCGAAGGAGCTCATATAGTATTCCAAGAAGATCGGCTTCTCCCCTGTTTTGTTTACCAGAATCCCTTTAAAATTCAAAGACCCAGGTTTTCCCACGCTGCAGAAAATCGCCCCGGGACAAATAGGACCACTTCTGAAAAGTGTCTGCTCCACAACCGGTTCAGGAAGGACTTGGACCCGAGCCGAGCAGGAATTGAGTAAAATAGCAAAAAATATGGCAAAGATAGAAACTTGTAAAAAAGAGAAATTAGAACGGATCATTAAAAAGCGGTCTCCTTTGTGATTTCCATTCCATTCTTCTCACCATCTCTCAAAGGTGAAGTAAAAAATCCGTTTTCAGAGAAGCCAAGGATACGTTCCATGGTAATAGAACTATGATTTCCTACCCGAAAGAAAAGATAAACGTCCTCCTCTTAGAGAATGTACACCAAGACGCATTCCAACTCTTTCAAAAAGACGGTTTTAATGTCCGCCTTCTCCCCCAAGCATTGGGCGAAGACGAACTTTCGAAAGAAATCGAGAACATTCATGTTCTGGGGATCCGAAGTAAAACCAATCTAACCGCACCAGTTTTAGCCAAGGCAAAACGACTTATGACCGTGGGTTGTTTCTGTATTGGGACAAACCAAGTGGATTTAGCGGAAGCGGAGAAAAAAGGGATCCCGGTATTCAACGCACCTTATTCAAATACCCGTTCGGTTGCTGAACTTGTAATTGCAGAAGTTGTAATGTTAGCAAGAAGAGTACCTGACCATATCCGAAATACTCACGCTGGGATCTGGAATAAAATCTCTAAGAACTGTTTTGAGGTCCGAGGAAAAACTCTTGGGATCGTAGGTTATGGGCATATCGGAAGCCAGGTTTCCGTGCTTGCGGAAGCAATGGGTCTAAAAGTGGTCTATTATGATACGCAGACAGTTCTTCCTTTAGGAAATGCGACACCTATCAATTCTTACGAAGAATTACTTTCTGTTTCCGATTTTGTTACCTTTCATGTGCCTGAACTTCCCGAAACAACAAATCTTTATGCTGCTAAAGAAATCAAGGCCACAAAAAAAGGAGCTTATATCATCAATCTTTCCAGAGGAAAGGTTGTGGATTTAGAAGCACTTGCCGAGGCAATTAAGTCCGGCCATATCGCAGGTGCAGGTGTGGATGTATTTCCACAAGAACCTGAATCCAATAGTGATCCATTCATCACTCCTTTGCAAAATTTGCAAAACGTAATATTGACCCCTCATATTGGCGGTTCCACCGAAGAGGCTCAGAAAAATATCGGGACGGAAGTTGCTTCTAAACTTTTGAAGTTTGTAAACAACGGTTCCACTACTTTTGCTGTGAACTTCCCGAATATAGAATTGAATCCAATCCCACAGGGAATGTATAGAATTCTGAATGTTCACAAAAACCAACCTGGGTTCTTGAAGGATATTAACAGTATGGTTTCCGAAATTGGAGCAAATATCAGCTCTCAACATTTAGGAACCAGCGCGGAAATTGGTTATCTTTCTATGGTAATCAATATGAGCGTGGGTGATGAATTGAAAGAAAGAATAGAAAGACACCCTGGGTCGATCAAGACCAGAATTCTTTACTAAAGTTTCATTCAGACCAAAAACTTCAGTTTGTATTGTCTTGGAGAAATGATTTCGATTTTCTGAAAATGTTTTAATTTCAGAAGATCGGAATCCCCGCTTAAGATCCAATCTGCCTTAGAAAATTCGGCAATATGCAGAATATTATCATCGTCCGGATCAGAACAAATATTCGGAGGAAGACCATGCGGCTGATAAACCTTTGTCCCTCCCCTAAGATGATTTAAAACTTCCTGGATTTCGATTTCTTTGATCTTAAATTTGCGAGAGCATACTTCTCTGAATTCTGCAAGGATCCATTCGGACAATATAATCTCGTGATTCAACCAAACATGGTCGAACACTTCTGCAGTATAACCTTGGAATAAATAACTAGAAAGAAGTACGTTCGTATCTAGAACGATTTTCAAGAGATATCATTATAGATATCTTCCTCGCTGAGATATCCCGCTTTTTCAGCGTATTTTTTTAGGTTCTTACGAAACCGTTTTGCTTCGGTTAAGAAGAAGTATTGTTTCAGTGCCTTTTGGACCACTTCACTTTTGGAAACTTTTTGACTACGTGCGCTTTTGAGTAACATAGATTCCAATTCCTCATCTAAACTAACCGAGACCACTTTTCTCATCTCAGACCCCTGTATTACAAAGTATGACAGGAAAAGAGCAAGAAGATAAAGAAGAAAAGGGAGGAAAAGTGATTCCGGAATAAAAAATTTCCAATTCGCTTAATAAATTAGCAATAAAGAAGAATGTTATGAATCCTCACAAAAATCTGCCATGTAGTAACTACGACTAAATACCAAGATTAGAAGGTCCAATCAACTGCAGATCCAGCTACTTCTCCGCTAAATCTCAGCTCTTGTTCGTTATATTAGAAAGTGACTTAATATTTTAGTGCAATGCACGATTTTCTCTTTGTCCGGGGCTGAATATAGGATTACTGGTATAGAATTTGCTTTAAATAGGTAAAGCGCCCCGTGCATCGATTTTTTCAGGATCGTAAAACGATCTTAATCGGAACGTAAGCGACTTAATCTATTCTCTTTCCAAAAATTAGGAGGAAAACCGCCATGAAATACAATAGAATCCCCTCCACTCTCAATGTAGGCTTTCAGGTTTTAGAAAGTTCTAAACTGAGGATTGCAGAAAATGTGCTCGTAGGAATCGTACATAGAACGGAAATCCCTTTGGAGCCTGGGACAAACCTGGCTCTGCAAGTAGGAACGATAAGTGTTTCCGGTTCCATCGATATACCTATGAAGGTGATCAAGTGTGATCGTGTTTCCGATGCGGAATATGATGTATTCTTGAATTATACCGAAAAGGATTTCGATAAGATCAAGGAGATCGAAGAATTGATCCAGACCTTAGCTTAAGGTCTTATTAAACAAACACCGGGTGGAAACCCGGTGTCGTTTTGGTCATATTAAAGGGATTCGTCTCTTTGGTTAGGCGACGAATAGATCCGCTTTTTGGATCATGGTGAGAGAAATTTTACTAGGATTCGCTTTTTGCGGGAAATACACGATCTCTTCGCCTACAAGTCTTCTGTTTTTATCCAATTCGATGATAGATCCGTCTTTTAAATGAAGAATGATGTCTATCCCTCGGTAGTTTACGTATCTTTCCATTTGCTCTTTAAATTTGCTGCTTACCATGTTCGCCCCTAACTACAAAACGTTGGAGGAAAACTATTCCGGTACTATAAAAGTACAAGTGTTTTTTGTAAAAACTCAGTAAAATTTTTTATGTCTCAGAAATTTTCGTACTAAACATGTGTGAGTAAAAAATACGTTATCCGACACCGTAATATATTTAAAATTCGTTTACTTTAAATTTGTTACGTAGAATTCCTCGAGTATGTTTTCGAGAATATCCGGACGATCATGATGCATATTATGACCTGCATCTTCTATTTCAATATATTTTAAATTTCTAATATGAGAGAATACTTCTTTGCTATCATCGAGTGCAAGATGAGTTTTTTGTCCGTAAACGACGAGAACATTACAAGAGATAGTTTCCCAAAGATGTCTGGTAAATTGAGGACTTAAAAATACGGGAGGCCCGTTTTTATAAGAAGGATCGCTCTTCCACATATAACCGCCTTCTTCTGCAGGTCTCGTTAATGTTTCGGTGATCTTTAAAAGTCTTTCTTTAGGAAGTCTTGGATATATGGGTGCGAGTCTTGCAGCTGCATCTTCTACTGACTTGAAATTTTTTTGACGTTTTCTATCTTTTCCTGCGAGACTTAGTTCCCAATTTTCCAACCAGCCAAGGAATCTTCTTCTTTCCTTTTCAGGATCTTGGAGAGAACTAAATCCTTCCAATGATACTAGGCTTTCGACTCTTTCCGGATAGAGACCTGCAATCCTAGAACCAAGCCCTCCTCCCATTGAATGTCCAAGTATATGAAATTTTTCAGGAAGAAATTTTTGGATGAATGTTTTTGTATCCACCAAAGGGAGCATAAAATGGTAGAAACCTTCTCTTAACCATTCTGAATCCCCATGTCCCCTATAATCGAAACGATAAAGATCGAAATGTTTGGATAAATATTCTTCCTGGAACAAAAAGGTTTGGGAAGAATCCATAAATCCATGAAGTAGAAGTAAAGCTCTACCCTTTCCATTATCTCTTTTTGTATAATGGAGTTTATATCCGCCGGATTCGAAAAATCCGTTTTCTTGGTTTTTGTTTTGAGGATCCGAAACTTCCATAGGGTCACGATGCTGGGAAAACGGAACTTGAAAACAATTCCTTAACGTTTTCCGACATTTCAGGTAGAGAAAGTTCTTTAATTCGTTCGAGGTCCCAACTTTCTTCACTTTCAAAATTACTTAAAAGTTTATTTAAATATTGGATGATAAGCGTGTTTTCCTCCGCTCCTAAAGGAGAGAGTTCTCCTGTTTCAGCAAGTTTTAGGAACTTCTCCCTGGACTTCTCCGCTTGCATTTTAGATCCGCGTATATTCGGTTTTACAAAAACCTTATTCAAGGAAATAGCAAGTTGGATCCATCCGTGTAGTAAAAACCTTCTTCCACCTGCCTCCTTTTTCCATTGAAATTCAAATACTTCATGTAATTCGAAGTATCTTCCTTTCAGGTATAACTTTCTTCCTTCTTCCCATGCGTAGTCGAAGCTCGCGTCTGCGTCTCCTTGTTTCACTTTTTCTAATATGGAAAGTATTTCAGGATCGAATTCCATTTTCTCCCCATCCTGATCTTTGAATTTCAGGCAGTTGTTTTTTGAAAATTGGAAGAATGTCTCGGACATACTTTCTTTTTCTCATTCCGAGAAGGACTACCCCTTTTTCCAGAAGAGAAGCTAAATGGAATACCATGAGAGAAGATAAACTTTCCGGAGCGTCTCCATTTGGATGGTATCTGAAGACCAGGCTTTCATATAGTCCGGATAAATTTTCAGAAGAGCGGATCCGTATTTGTTCTTCCAATAATGGAAGTGCAGTGTTCAAAACTCGCAAGTATTCTTCAGCGGATTCTTTACCTTTTTCTGAATATACTTCGTCGATGATCCCTCGCAAACTTGGGATCCAGGATTTTTGTAGAAGGACCTGGAATTGTTCTTCGGAGCGGACCTTCTCCCCGTATGTTTGCCAAAGTTTCGAAAGTGAATTCCGATTCGGATCGGGAGACAGAGGTTCCAGGAGTGAGGATTCGAGTTCTAGGATCTGTAGTATCTTCGACTGCTCCGGGGCCTGGCTCTGAGGAGTGTAAGAAAGTCGGACCATTCCCTTTCCAGCTTGGAAGGAATTGAGTGGCCGGTTAATCAGGGGAAGAAGGTCGAAGTTACTACAGATTTCAAGAAGAGTCTTACCTTGGGACCGATTTCGAAGGAATCCGTCTTCATACCAATTCGCAGGGAACTGAACGACTGCGAATCCGTTTTCTTTTCCTGCAATTTTCTCTGCGATTTGTAGGCACTTCGACAAAGAAGTATGAGTATATTCCTCTTCAGGCAAAGGAAATGTATTACTGGAAATTCCATAAAACTGGATTTTTCCATCTTTCCTTGCCTTCTCTAAGAATTGAAATGCATCTTTGATCCTGCGGTAGTATTCCGCTTGGGCTTCTTCTTTTGGAACTCCATTCTTTTCGGAATAACTTAGGAAATATTCAGGATTATGTAATAAGAACGCGTCAATCGTAGAAAGTCCTAGGCGTTTTCTGGACCTTTCCAATTGGTCTTCTAAAAATTCAGGAGAGATACAATGATAGCAGCCGGGTTGGTAATATGTGATTTCTGGAAATTGGTCCTTCTCCTTTTCTTTGGACTCGACCAACTTCATATTCCGTCCTTGGATATATCCTGCTTTGGTGACTAAAAAAATTTCCTTTCGGTGCAGTTGTCTTTTTTTGAAATTTTCATCCAGTACCTTGCCGACTAAACTTTCCGCTTCCCCATCTCCATAATTGGCAGAAACATCGATAACGTTCACTCCGGAATGTAGAGCGAATTGAAGAGCTTCCTTATGTTCCTGATCTTCCAGTCCGATCCTGTATCCACCGAACGCGATTCGGGAAAGCCTGATTTCTCGAAATAGAAAATAGCCGGATCCTTCTCCCTTTTTTCCTACGGAGAATTTTTCCTTTTTTCCCTCGTGAAGGGGCTCTCTATACAAAGTCTGAAATGGATCTGTAGAAATCATTTGCCGTTTTTTGAATTTTCGCGTCGCACTATCGGACTAAATGAGACCAAGTCTAAATATTCCCCAGCAAATGTCCATTTTTTGTCTTTTAGTTTAAAAGTGCTTTTCGTCTGGACCTGATTTTTTATCCTACTTTGTAGAGGGATTCTAAATTCGATCTTTCGTTTTTGCTCCCTTCTTCAAACAAATCGATGACTTCTTCCCATGATCCTCACAGGAGATTTTGAATGGATTTTCAAGCTGGATATCTAAGGTCGTCCATCGGTAGAAAGACTATCGTTGCGATTACCGGAATCATTCTCTTCGGCTTTGTGTTTGTACACATGCTGGGGAACCTCCAGATCTTCCAAGAACCGGATAAGATTAACACTTACGCTGAGTTCCTACACAATTTAGGCGGACTCTTATGGTTAGCCCGCGGAATTCTTTTAGTAGCGTTCGTATTACACGTTTACTACGCCCTCAAATTGTCTCTTGAAAACAAGAAGGCAAGACCGGTCGGTTATGTAAAAGAAAGTACGATCCAGGCTACTTTGTCTTCCCGCTATATGGCTTTGACAGGTTCCGTATTATTAGCTTTCGTAATATACCATTTGCTTCATTTTACTATTGGTAAGATCCAGCCTGAAAACTTCGCTCTCCAAGAAACCATTGGAGATAAACAAAGACATGATGTTTACTCTATGGTGATCTTAGGATTTAAGAATGTTTACGTTTCTATTTCCTACATCGTAGCGATGACCTTGCTTGCGTTTCACCTTCGTCATGGAGTTACGAGTGTTTTCCAATCTTTAGGATTTAATACTACTTTCTGGGCGCCTAAGACGAACGCATTTGCAATCCTCTACGCCTTGACCATCTTCATCGGCAATGTTTCCATGCCGGTTGCCATTCTTCTCAACTTCGTGAAAGTTCCAGGAGCGCAATAATGAGTTTAGATTCCAAAATCCCATCGGGTCCCTTGGAAAAAAAATGGGACGATTATAAATCCCATATCAAATTAGTTAACCCGGCTAACAAAAGAAAATATACAGTTATCGTAATCGGAACTGGACTCGCAGGTGGTTCCGCTTCTGCTACACTAGCGGAATTAGGATATAATGTTAAAACATTCTGCTTCCAAGACAGCCCACGTAGAGCTCACTCTATCGCTGCTCAAGGTGGTATCAACGCAGCGAAGAACTACCAAAACGACGGTGACTCAGTTTATCGTTTGTTTTATGACACCATCAAAGGTGGGGACTTTAGAGCGAGAGAAGCTAACGTATATCGTTTAGCTCAAGTTTCTACGAACATTATTGACCAATGTGTGGCTCAAGGTGTTCCATTCGCGAGAGAATATGGCGGACATTTGGATAATAGATCCTTTGGTGGAGCCCAAGTTTCCCGTACTTTCTATGCGAAAGGTCAAACTGGACAACAGCTTCTATTAGGAGCTTATTCCGCACTTTCCAGACAGATCGGTTTAGGAAATGTGAAGATGTATCCTAGAACTGAGATGTTGGATGTGGTTGTAATCGATGGCCATGCAAAAGGTGTTGTGATCCGCGATTTAGTAACCGGCCAAGTAACAGTTCATTCTGCAGACGCGGTAGTTCTTGCATCCGGTGGATATGGTAACGTATTCTACCTTTCTACAAACGCAAAAGGGTCCAACGTAACGGCTACATTTAGAGCTTACAAAAAAGGCGCCTTCTTCGCGAACCCTTGTTACACTCAGATCCACCCTACTTGTATCCCGGTTTCCGGCGACCATCAGTCCAAATTAACTTTGATGTCTGAGTCTCTTAGAAACGACGGACGTATCTGGGTTCCTAAAAAACAAGGGGATACTCGTAACCCTGCGGATATCCCTGAGAGCGAAAGAGATTATTACTTAGAAAGAAAGTATCCAAGTTACGGAAACCTTTGTCCTCGCGATATCGCATCCCGTTCTGCGAAAGAAGTTTGTGATGCAGGATTCGGTGTAGGACCAGGCGGCCAAGGTGTGTATCTAGACTTCTCCTCAGCAATCAATCGTTTGGGAGAACATACAATCGCGGAAAGATACGGTAACCTCTTCCAGATGTATGAGCAGATCACTGGAGAAAATCCTTATAAAGTTCCAATGAGAATTTACCCTGCAGTTCACTATACAATGGGCGGACTCTGGGTAGATTATAACCTAATGAGTAATCTTCCAGGCTTATTCGTGATTGGCGAAGCAAACTTCTCTGACCACGGAGCAAACAGATTGGGAGCTTCTGCACTGATGCAAGGTCTTGCTGATGGATATTTCGTTCTTCCTTACACTATCGGAAATTATCTGGCAGAAGTAGGATTCGGAAAAACTCCTTCTACAGATCATGCCGAATTCAAAAAGGCAGAAACTGACGCAAACACTCAACTCAATAAATTCCTAAACATTAAAGGAAAGAGAACTGTTGATTCTTTCCATAAAGAACTCGGAAAGATCATGTGGAATAATTGCGGAATGGCAAGGACAGACAAGAGCCTAAAAGAAGCTCTCGTGAAAATTCCTGAGATCAGAGAAGAATTCTGGAAAAATGTAAACGTCCCAGGTTCAGGTTCTGATCTAAATCAATCCTTGGAAAAAGCAGGAAGAGTTGCGGACTTCTTAGAGTTCGGAGAACTTCTCTGCTTAGATGCTCTTACAAGAGAAGAATCTTGTGGAGGCCATTTCCGTACTGAACACCAGATGGATGACGGAGAAGCAAAACGTGACGACGATAAATTCTGTCATGCAACTGCTTGGGAATGGAAAGGTGTAGGCGCAAAACCTACGGAGCACAGAGAAAAACTGGAATTCGAGAATATCAAACTCGCTACGAGGAGCTACAAATAATGGACCTCAAACTAAAAGTCTGGAGACAGAAAAACGCAAAAGAGAAAGGCAAAATCGTAAACTACGATGCCAAAGGAATTTCTCCCGATATGTCTTTCTTAGAAATGATAGACGTAGTTAACGAGGACCTGATCGTAAAAGGAGATGATCCGATTGCGTTCGAGCACGATTGTAGAGAAGGTATTTGCGGTTCTTGTAATATTATGATCAATGGAGAGGCTCATGGGCCTCTTCCTGGTGTGACCACCTGCCAACTTCATATGAGAAGTTTTAAAGATGGGGACACTATTTACTTAGAGCCATGGAGAGCGAAAGCATTCCCAGTTATAAAAGACTTGGTAGTGGATCGTAGTGGTTTTGATAGGATCATCCAATCAGGAGGATTCGTAAGTATCAATACCGGAGGAGCTCCTGACGCAAACGCATTACCTATTCCTAAAAAGGATGCCGACGTTGCAATGGACGCGGCAACCTGTATCGGTTGTGGTGCTTGTGTAGCTTCTTGTAAAAATGCTTCCGCTATGTTATTCGTTTCTGCGAAAGTTTCCCATCTTGCATTACTCCCTCAGGGGCAAGTGGAGAAAAAAGAACGTGTGAAAAACATGGTAAACGCAATGGACAAAGAAGGTTTCGGAAATTGTACAAACCAGTACGAGTGCGAAGCAGCTTGTCCTAAAGATATCAAACGGGATTTCATCCGAGTTCTTAACAAAGAATTTATCCTTTCTTAAGAATCAAGATTTACTGATTGAGCAAAGGCCTTCGAAAGAGGGCCTTTTTTGTTTTGAAAACGAATTAAGAGATCACTTAGCTTCCGTCTCGAGCAATAAATATTCAACAGCAGCAATCATTTTGTTCAAAAGGATCTCGGAATGATTTTTTCCTGAAGAAACGGATTTTGAAATATTCTCCGCTTTTAATAACATTTCTTTCGAATACGAGTTTAACAATCGAAATGTGATAGGACTCAGATCAGCTCCAGGATTTAAAACATTTCCCTTTTTTCTTTTACGAAAAGGAAATTTCCCATTCTCTGCTTCCGAAACCAGGATATCCGGCTGGATGCCACGCCCTTCAAGCGACTCTCCAGTTGGCAACGAGAACTGCCCAGCCCAAACTTTTAAATAATATTTTTCATTCATCGCATTCGCTGGATGCATACTTAACTTATGGATTGCTGCGGAACCATAACTAGGTTCTCCGATTAGTACCGCTCGATAATTGGCACGTAACGCACCCGCTACCAACTCCGCACCTACAGCTGTCCTATAATTAATGAGTACAAATAAGGGAATATCGGTAATCTGACTCGGACTAGCATAAACAGTGTCGGGACTACGGTTTTTTTCCCTTCTATCCGTTACGATCCCGGATTTCAAAAAAAGATCAGCGACCGAAATACATAAATTTAGAAACCCACCCTGATTTTGTCGTAAATCGAGAACAATACCTTGGATTTTATTTCCCTTAACCTTGGATTCCTCTATTATCTTTTTGAATTCTTCTGTAACAAGCGCGTCCAATGGTCTTTTATCTTCCGAAACATTATTAAAAGATAAAATTCGTATATATGCGATTTGGGATTTTTTTCCGAATACCTTACTCTGTAAATTTTGCGAGAGAACAGGCTCTGGTTCCGTACTAATAGTAATCGTTTTTTCTGAATTCAACCCAGATCTTATAAAGCTGAGTTTTAATTTTGTTTTCTCTTTTCCTTCCAAAAGACTTTCAACAAATTCAGGGTTTTTACCAGTTACTCGGATCTCGTTTACGCTTAAAATTTGATCATCGATTGTTAATCCTGCTTTTTCGCTAGGAGAATTTTCATCGATCTTTTCTATAAATATCCTTCCTAAGGAATCGGAACCTAATTTAACGCCGACACCGAAAGCCGACTGCTGCATTTGATCTGAAAAAATCTTTGAATCCGGATCGTAAGAAGCAAATAGACCATTCACAGCTAACAAAGTGACATTTCTATAATTCTCAGGTTTATTCTTTTCCAGCACCATCTTGAATATATTAGAAAAATCTTCCTTAGAAAAAGGGATATCTGCCCATTGGGTCCCGAAAGGTGTTTCATCCGGTTCATTCGATTTTATATAAGTACTAGGTATTGAATCTAAGATCTTGTAAGATTGTTCTGCGGGCAGTAAAAACTTAGGAGGTTCTAAAGAAGCTAATATTTTTTGAGAGGCCTTGATATACCCCAATCTTTCATCAAATTTTTTGGGATCAAAGCTCAATCGATTCGCCTCTTTTATAGAGACATCGATGAATTTTAATTCTTCGGCAAATTTGTCTTCTGTTACCGGATTAGATAACAAACCGGAACTTATAAAGTAGAAAGAAAAGATCGATAGGGTTAAAAGTCTGTATTTCATAAACAAAGCCAATATAGTTAAAGTAGTTTCGGGAAAACTAAAAGGGAGAAAAATTTAATAAAGCCTTTTTTCGAGCAAGTCTTAAGGCCAAAATAAAATATCAGAGAATAGGAACACCTTATATCCCCGTAAAAGATTGGAGATTTCCTCCTTGGTGTATATACAGGATCTTTCCTTTCAAAATTTCTTTTTGGATCAATTCCTCCAAGATCCGAATAGACTTCGCAGAATATACGGGTTCGAAATAAATTCCCGATCTTTTAAAATAGTTTTTACTTAATTCTTCCCAGAACCGGTCCATCTCTCCGAACTTATAGGAATTTTTCGGATCAATCTCCCTTGCATCGAAAATATTCTTCCAGGAAAGCTCAAATGGAAAAGATAAGTTCTGGATCCTTTCTTCCAACCAGGATCTTAACTTTGGTAATTTTAAACCCAAACTTAATCCATATACGGGAGGCAAAATAGAAGAATGTTTTAATGCGGATAACCAGGTAAGCCCAGTGCCTAAATCTAAAAAAATAGAATCGAATTCTGAATAAGAAGTTTCCTTCCAAAGCAAATCCAAGCCGAAAAAAGATTCAGAACAAAAAAGATATTCCGGAAGATAAAAAGTTCCCTTCTCTTTAGTAGATTCAAATAAAACATATTCATCAAAGGAAATTTCAGGATTGTTTAATAACATTACCGGTTTTAAGGTCCCCGAGATACTTTCTCTTTTTTTAAGCCAATTTACTCTGGTTTCCAAAATTTCAGATTCGGAGAATCGTCTGACTAAAATAGAAGCAGGGCTTTTTAGATTTATATCTCTGGAATATCCGAAAACTTTTGTAGGTATTTTAGCCCATTGAAAGAATAGGCAACCGGCCAGCACAGCGTTAGAATGCAAATTCCCTTGCAGAACGATTTTTCGGATATTTTCTCTTCCGACCTTCTCGACTAAAGAATTATAAATCCCCCAGAGTTTTCGGATCTTAGTTCCTTGGGAAAAGAAGATCCGATCCTCTCGTTTGATATAAAGATCTGAATTTCCCATCTTTCCGAAATATTGGATGGGTATTTGGAATGGGAGAATCCTAGGATCCTCCATAAAAATTAATCCCCGGTCTTTAAGACTGCAAGGAAAGCTTCTTGAGGGATTTCCACGTTTCCGATCTGTTTCATCCTCTTCTTCCCTTCTTTCTGCTTCTCTAAAAGTTTTTTCTTACGTGTGATATCTCCGCCGTAACATTTAGCTGTTACGTTTTTACGAAGAGCAGAAATACTTTCTCTGGCGAGGATTTTTCCCCCCACTGCAGCTTGGATCGGGATCATAAATTGGTGGCGTGGAATGATCTCTTTCAATTTTTCTATGATCTCTCTTCCACGAGATTCCGCTTTGGAAGAATGAACAATCATAGAAAGAGCATCCACAGATTCTCCGTTTACCAGAATGTCCATTTTAACAAGTCTGGATGCCTTATATCCGCAAGGCTCATAATCCAAAGAAGCGTATCCTCTGGTTAGAGATTTTAGTTTATCATAAAATTCGAAAATTAGCTCGGCGAGAGGGATCTCATAAGTCAACTGCACCTTATCTTGAGAAAGATACACTGTATCCAACTGAACTCCCCTTTTATCAATCGCCAAGGACATGATATTTCCTACGTATTCATTCGGAGTGATGATGGAAGCTTTTACATAAGGTTCTTCCGTAGCTTCTATAAAAACAGGATCCGGAAACTTAGAAGGGTTATCTATATCGAATACTTCTCCGTTTTTCATTCGGATCGTATATTTTACGGAGGGTGCGGTTGTGATCAGGTCAAGATTGAATTCTCTTTCTAATCTTTCCTGTACGATCTCCATATGGAGAAGTCCTAGATACCCTACCCTGAATCCGAATCCTAACGCAGCAGAACTTTCTTTTTCATATACGAGAGCTGCATCGTTCAGTTTCATTTTTTCGATCGCATCCACTAGTTCTTCGAATTGTTCTCCCATAATAGGAAATAATCCGGCAAACACCATAGGTTTTGCGTCTTTATAACCAGGAACTGCTTCTGCACTCGGATTAGAGAATAATGTAACCGTATCCCCGGTTCTTGCATCAGAAACTTTTTTGATACCTGCAATAATATATCCCACTTCTCCTGCTGTAAGAGAGTCTGTAGGAGTTAAACCAATTCCTTTGATACCAACTTCGTTGACTGTAAAATCCTTTTGGCTACTCATCAAAAGAATTCGGTCCCCTTTTTTTACGGTACCATTGAATACTCTGATCTTGATCACAACACCCATATAAGGATCGAAATAAGAATCATAGATAAGTGCTTTAAGAGGAGCTTTCGGATCTCCTTTAGGAGCAGGAATTTGTTTTGTGATTTCTTCCAGAACAGCTTGGACATTCAGTCCTGTTTTTGCGGAAATCGCCACTGCATTCTCCGCATCCAAACCTAAACTATCTTCGATTTGAAGTTTGGTCTTCTCTACGTCTGCTGCGGGAAGATCCACTTTATTCATGACCGGAATGATTGCTAAGTCTTGCTCCATTGCAAGATATAGGTTCGCCAAGGTTTGAGCCTCTACTCCTTGGCTAGCATCTACAATAAGAAGCACACCTTCGCAGGCTTTTAAGGATCTGGATACTTCGTACGTAAAATCCACGTGGCCGGGAGTATCGATCAGGTTCATTGTATAAGTATTACCGTCAGCAGCGGTATAATTGAATGTGGCGTTGTTCGCCTTGATCGTGATCCCTCTCTCCCTCTCTATATCCATAGAGTCCAGGATCTGATCTTTTTTTGTCCGATCATCAGTGATTCTGCCTATTTCCAAAAGTCTGTCAGCTAGAGTAGACTTACCGTGGTCAATATGGGCGATAATTGAGAAATTGCGGATGAATTGTTGGCGATCGGACATTGCTAAAAACAAAGTCCAGCGAGACGGACCCCCTGAAAAGCCTTTTACTGGGGGAAATTTGTCCCCGGCCCCTCTAGGAACCGAGGAGATAAGATGAAAAGTAAATCTAGTTTACATTTCCGTAGACATTATTATCAGGCTGTAGGTTTGAACATTGCCCGAATAGAACGCCTATTGTAGGGGCAAGACCCAGAGCACCGAATAATTTAATCTCGTCCACACATGCATTCACATCGTCCTTAGCATAGTATTCACCAGGCTTAATTCCTGCCAAAATAGGAGGAAGAACGATATTATTTATATATGTGGTCCCTGTAAAATCACCTGTAGAAATCGCGTATAATTGAGCTGCGACAGTCGCCGCATCTTTTATTTTATCCTTTGCCTCACTCCCTTTATAACGATTCGTTAATCCGGTAGTATTTAACGCTACGCAATTTATTGCGATCGTTAGGATAAATAAGAGCGGTAATATTCCGATCCGCATTGGAAACCTCTTCTGAGAAAATTTTTGACTGTTTTGATTTTTTAAAACGGAACCGTTTCTATTACAAGTAGTTTTAGGCTTTTGGAAATCACTTGCCCGAAATTAATTTCCGATCCTGATCCCATATTTTTCTAATTCTTCCGGATCACAGGAAAATTGAGCAATATCTATCTGTTTGTGATGATCAAAAAGGAAGGTTGTCATCTTTCCGAAAAATTTCCCTTCATATTTTTCTTCTACAAAACGTAACCAAGAGATGATATCGATTAGCTCGTGACATATGAATTCGTAATTATAATCCGATCTTGGATCCTTAAATTTTCCCCGAATATTATAAATTTTATCTTCATCTAAAAGTAATACGTTTTCCAAGGTAAAGGGGTAATCTTTTAATCCGCCGGCAAGTCCTATCTGATAAAAATTTTCTGCGTCCTTTTTGTTACGGAATGCGGTGGTTCTTGCATCTCCAAAATAAGAAAAATTCTCCGCTGTGAGTTCTGTCACGATCCTGGATTTTCCTACTGTGGTTCCAGGGTATTCCACTTGATGATCTATCAAAAGGCCTTCTGACTCCTGGGCCGCCGGCTCCAAAACACAATAACCCTTCTCCCAAACTAAAGCAAATGGAGAAGATACCGAGATTTTCTTTCTTTTCTCCAATCTTTTCAGATTTCCTTTAGATGGGTCCATATAAACACGATCGCAAAAATCGAAAGTGGGAAAACTGGATTCGCTCAAAGTAAAATCGGCATACACGCCAAAAGCCAACATCCAGGCGAGAGGATGTTCTATTACCTTAACTTCTCCCAATTGTATATTATGATTTCCTTTAATACAATTCTGGCTATCCAGATCGTATCGAATTCCGTTCCAGCTAAATCCTGATCTTCCATTCTGAGACGGACTTACTTTAATTACGGATTCCTTATTTTCAAAGGTGGCCTTACCTTCTACCTGGAATTCATTTTGGATTGTATAAGAATAAGAAGGATCTATATCCACCTTCTCCGAAAACTCAAGAGGAAGACTGAAAATTTCTGGATTTCGATCCGAGATTAAGTCCTTGATTTCTGAAATTTTAGTCAGAACTTTCATTCTTTCTTAGACTTTCCAGACACCTTCTACAAATAAATAACTGAAGGAAAGCGCTCCCAAGTATACGGACATGGTTGGAATTGCCCAAAGTAATTTTGTTCTAAAAGGTTTATGCTCCGTATGAAAATATGCGAATGTAGCAAATATTCCTAAAACAAATTCAGGGAATAAAACATAGATCGCAGTATGTCCAACCATAGAAACATTCTGTGCATACCAAACAGGGATCAGTCTCATAAATTCTTCGGATAAAAAGAAGATCACAAATGCACTTCCTCCAGCTAACAGATATTTGCTGATCGGATTTGCTTCCGGATATCTTTTTTCGAATCGAGTGGAAACATATACTATAATAAAAAGTGGAATGGTCCAAAGCCCTGCCATGTAAGCGGAAACAGTTCCTAACTTATAAAATCCGTCAGGCGGAAATACCAAAACCCCGAGCACTTTGGATAAGAACCAATCCGGGACCACTTGCAGGATACTTACAGGCAAAACAAAAAGAAAAATATCCATCCAACGATCATGCTCCCAAACCTGGGCCACGATTGGCAGAGAGATATTATAAGCTAAGACCAGGAAAAACATTCTCCAACCCGTTGTAGCAGGGATCGGAAGTAATAGAACTATGATACATAGTATTGCGAAGGAGATATGAAAGAATATAGAATGTTTTTCTGTCGTTTTCATCGACGGATTTCTATCGTTATAGCCGATCCAGGCAATCTTTTTTCCTCCTTTTCCCGCTTGATTTATTTCGCCGGACCAAAAGGATTTCAGGAAAAATCTATAAGAGATAGGTATTATAAGAATCACATGTCCCAATCCTCCAAAATTTCGGCGATCCGCGCCCGCGAAATCATGGATTCCAGAGGCAATCCTACGGTAGAAGTAGATGTTAAACTGGAAGACGGCTCATTCGGTAGAGCTGCAGTCCCTTCCGGAGCTTCCACAGGAGAATACGAAGCAGTAGAATTAAGAGACGGAGATAAATCCCGTTATTTAGGAAAAGGTGTCCTGAAAGCAGTCGAGAACGTAAACGTAAAGATCAAAGACGTTCTGATCGGAGAAGACGCTTTAGACCAAAACAGAATCGATTCCCTAATGTTGGATAAGGACGGAACCAAAAACAAATCCAAATTAGGTGCAAATGCAATTCTCGGAACTTCCCTTGCAGTAGCAAAAGCAGCCGCTTCTCATACAAGACTTCCACTTTACAGATACATAGGTGGAAACTTCGCAAAAGAACTTCCTGTTCCGATGATGAACATCATTAACGGTGGAGCTCACGCAGACAATAATGTGGACTTCCAAGAGTTTATGATCCTTCCAGTGGGAGTGAATAGCTTCCGTGAAGCTCTAAGAGTTGGGGCAGAAGTTTTCCATAGTTTAAAATCAGTTCTTAAATCCAAAAAACTCAATACTGCGGTCGGAGATGAGGGTGGATTTGCACCGGACCTAGCAAGCAACTTGGAAGGATTAGAAGTGATCCTGCAAGCCATCGAAAAAGCAGGTTATAAGCCTGAAAAAGACGTATTATTAGGTTTAGATGCTGCTTCTTCCGAGTTTTTCGACAAAACCAAGAAAAAGTACGTTCTGGGCGGAGAAGGAAATAAAGAGTTCTCTAGTGCAGAATTAGTAGAATACTATTCAAATCTAGTCTCAAAGTATCCGATCATTACTATTGAAGACGGTCTGGATGAGAACGACTGGGAAGGTTGGAAACTTCTAAGCGAGAAATTGGGTAAGAAGATCCAACTCGTAGGTGATGATTTATTCGTTACCAATATAGAAAAACTTTCTCAGGGAATTTCCCAAAAAGTGGGTAATTCCATCCTGATCAAGGTGAACCAAATCGGAAGTTTATCCGAAACATTGGCATCCATCGATATGGCTAAAAAAGCCAAATATACGAATGTGATCAGCCATAGATCCGGAGAAACTGAGGACGTAACTATTTCGCATATAGCGGTAGGTACGAATGCGGGCCAGATCAAAACTGGTTCCCTTTCCAGGACCGATAGGATCGCTAAATATAACGAACTTTTGAGGATCGAAGAAGAATTAGGTTCTTCTGCGGTTTACAAAGGGAGAAATACATTCTATAATCTCTGAACTTCTATGGGCATAAATCTGGCGAACAAACTGTTTTTACTTCTGCTTTTCCTTTCCGGAATGTTTTATTTCACGGTACTAGGAGAGTCAGGTTTGGTCGTCAGGTCTACCCTAGAAACCAGTCTTTCCAGCCTTCGTTTGGATGTGGAAAGACTGGAGTATGAGAATAGACAATTAGAAGAAAGGCAAAAACTTCTACGAGATGATAAGCTCGCCTTGGAGAAAGAAGCCAGAAAATATTATCTTCTCTCCGAAAACGCACAAATTATCAAATTTAGGGAGCCAGAACCAAAAGCGGAGAATCGTCCGGTCCTTGCCTCCCGTCTAATTGCTTTAAGAGCGGACCGTGATATGCCGGTCCCTCCGATCCAGTTACTTCGCTTTTTTTACGTTTCCTTTGTAGCTTTCGTATTTATTGGAGTTTTCAGGAAATTACGGAGGAAGAAACTGGAAGAACGAACCGCTGCTTAAGGGAGCCAGAATGTCTGAGACTGAAAAAATCACCGAAGTAATCGAAGAATTAGCCGGTAGCAAAATTTCCAAAAAGTTCATTGACCATAGAAAAATTTTCTTATGGGGCGCGGTTACTGACGAATCCGCAAAAGACATCGTAGGCAAACTACTCTATCTGGAAATGGCGGATCCAGGAAAAGAAATTACATTCTATATCAATAGCCCGGGTGGAGTTGTTACTTCCGGTCTTACCATCTATGACACTATGAAGATGATCACTTCTCCTGTTCATACTGTATGTATGGGACTTGCTGCTTCTATGGGATCTGTTCTTTTAGCAGCCGGTGTAAAAGGAAAAAGATCTATTTGGCCTAACGGTAAAGTGATGATCCACCAACCGAGTATCGGTGGACAGATCGTAGCTCCCGCAACTGATCTGCAAATCCATGCGGAAGAAATCCTAAAAACCAGAGCAAGATTGAATCAAATTCTTGCAGAAGCTTGCGGTCATCCTGTTGAAAAATTGGAAGAAGATACGGATAGAGATTATTATATGGATGCAGATGAAGCGATCAAATACGGTATCGTAGATTCACTCGCAACCACAATAGACTTCCCTAAACCTTCCAACTAAGGCCATTCATTTGTCTGGTCCCTCTTCCTTAGAAGAAACCGTTCGCTCCTTTCTGGAAACAATTCCGGAAGGAGCACACTCTTCCGAAAAAGAAATGCCTTCCCTATTTTTGGAATTCTCCGAGTTATTATTCGAGAATCCCGAACATACTTCTGAAAAAATTTTAATCTCCGATCTGGGCGGTTTCGAACTGGATGAATTCTTGAATTTCTATCTAGAAGATATGTTTCCGGATGATGCAAAGATCAGAGATAAGGGAAAAACATTTCTAAAAAAATTTAGAAAGTTCTTAGATAAAAAATTCCCTTTAAAAAAAGAACAAGAAGAAGAGTGGAAAGAGTTTTTTAAAGAAAACGAGATCCGTTGATCTATGGAAGCCTCTCATTTTCGGCCTAAAAGATTTGTTTCGGGCAAACACGCTCAAACAATTTATAATACTCTTTTCCCACCTGAAAATCCACTTAGGACTTCTTATTACTGCGAAGATATTCTTCTCACTGTAAGCGGAGAATCGGGAGACAAACTTTGGTTAGAACATAACCCTCCAGTTTCTTCTTATCGTAAGAGCGCTATTCCTTCCAACGGAACTTATATACTCATGATCCATGGAATGGAAGGTGACTCGGAAAGTTCTTATTTAGTTTCCCTCGCTAGTTCCGCCTTGGAAAGAGGATACGGGATCATCCGTATGAATCTACGCAACTGCGGAAGAGGAAGAGGATTTGCTAGAAAATCATATTACGCAGGCCAGTCTGAAGATTTACAAGATGTTCTGGATTATATCTATGAGTATTTGAGTAAGAAGATCTATGTATCCGGATTTTCTCTCTCCGCAAACCTCGTCCTAAAATTTTTCGGGGAATCCAGAAACCATAAGTCACTCGCATTCTCTGCAGTTTCCCCTCCTCTGGATCTTGCCAAAAATTGCGATTTTATAGATTCACTTTCCGGAAGATTTTATAGGAATCATTTCATAAGTAGTTTTAAGAAGAAGATCAAAGAAGGTATCTTGGAACTGACTCCGCTGCAGTTAGAAAATTCCAAGAAGGTAAAAACATTTTTCGACTTTGATGATATGATCACTGCTCCTTCTTTCGGATATCCGAGTGCTATGGAATATTATAAGAAGAACTCTTGCATCAATTACATACAATCCATCACTCATCCAGGAATTCTGATCCATGCGGAGGACGATCCGGTAGTTCCTTTATTCGAATGGAATTCTATTAACTGGTCCAAACTTCCGAACTTAAAAACGATCCTGACCAAACAAGGGGGCCATGTCGGATTTGTAACTGATTCAAATCCTGATCTTCCGGATGGTCGCTGGCTTACTAAAATTCTGCTGGATTATTTCGATTCCAAATTATAATCTGCTGCTTAAAACAAGCCAAACAAGTGAATCCCAAACAGACTTCTTCCAAACCCAAAAAACCTCTTCCAGCTTCTTTCTTTCTAGTGGTTTCCTACGAAAATGAAGAGGCTTATTATCGTTTGAAAGAAAAAGCGGAAGATTCGTTTTCTCAAACCTTATACGAATCAAAACCGCTTCCCAAATGGACTCACCAATTTGAGAATTTTCTGGATTCCCCCATCGGACGATTTACTCGTGTACTTTCTTTAAAAAGAAGGATTTCCAGAGAAGAACTTCCTAGTCTCCAAAAAGAATGTACCAAATTCCAAACTCATTTGCATAAATCAGATGAATCTATCAGAATATTTCCAGGTTACCTTACTCCTTATAATCTGGTTTTAGCCTCTTTGGAAGAAGATCTACATAGGATCTATATGTTCCATGGAGTATTTGCGGAGATCATTTATACGTACCAGGGACAAAAATGGATCCCTCAAGGTTCCGCCTGGGAATTTTTTAAACATCCCGAAGTTTTATACTTTTTTACTAATTTACGAGAATCTTATGTTAGCTCTTTGGAAAAACGTTAAACTCACATCATTATCCCTGCTTGTATTCGCAGCCTGCGAACCAAGTGTTCTTTCCGTAAGCAACGTGGAACTTTGCGACTATTTTACTAGAGACGGAGTTTGCAGAGAACCTTCTCCATTGAATAAAAAATATTCTGTGGATATACCGAATGCGAAAAAGCCGAATACATGGGAAGAATTAGGGAACTATCTTTATTTCCACGCTCGTGAAACTCCAGGTTTCGTCCTCAGAATGAATCGTAGGATGAGTCCTGAAGAAAGAAAACAGATCCAAGAGACCTACTTTGCAATGTATGAATTTGCAGGTGTAAAAGGTAAAATGGAAGGTTTCGAAATTGGAGAAGATTGGATCGGTTCTTTTAATTACCTAGGTTCTATGGTGAAGGAAAAACAAAAAAAAGAAAATCGTTTAGGTCAATATCCTTACGAAACTTCCATTTTTCCTACAGATTTAGAATTTACTTGGTCTGCAAAAGGGATCAAAGGTAATACAAAGACCAAAATTGATTTTGTATATCATGTTCTTCCTGCGGAAAAAACTCCTTAAAGTTTTTCCGCAAAAAGATAATTCGATTTTTCTAATATGTTTCGAAAATTTGGGCTGGATTTAAAAAGATCTGACCTATACTCAGATCCAACGTAAAATACGCAAAAAATCCCAAGATGATCGCGGATACGACCGGGATCAAAAGATTATCATCCACAATCCCATTCCAGTAAGTTCCACTATAAAGTTCAGTAACGGCGGCTGCGATCACTGCAGGCAGAACTAAGATAATATTCTGCCAAAATTCTCCGGAGGAAAATTGATAAATTCCTAGCTCTCTCGAACCCGACTGAACCACATAAATAAACCAAAGTCCTACAATTGTAGAAGATAGAATGAATGCCAAAATCCCTTCTTTTGATTTACCATTAGAAAATCTGTTCTTTCCGAAATGAGTTCCGACCCAGGCAGCCATTGGATCCCCTATCACCAAGAACAATAAAGAAAGAATCGCTATATCAGGAGGGAAGAAAAAGACCACGAATGTAATGGAAAGAAAATAAGGGAATGTGCCGTTGATCCTGGACTTCTCCTCTTCTTTTAATAAAGGACCGGCTAACTTTACGAATACCGTTTGAACGACTGGAATATGGAACCTTGCCCACTCTAATAAGACCAAAAGTACAAGACATAGAATGAGTAAAATTGTAAGAATAGCGCGGGTAGCATACACTAACAAAAATTGCCCATGGAATACATCGAAATAATAGAAGGCGGGAATGATCAGCCCGAGTAAATGCCAGGCCTTTCTAAAATAATTAAAGGAAGAAGTTTTTTCAGATTTCATTTTCTATTTCCGAGATTGTCCATCTTAGATCCGAGAATATCAACGTTTAGAGGCCATCTTTAAGGCGGCTTCTTCGTCGTTTGCGATTAGGAAAAATCCACTTAGGCCAGCCATTTTAAAAACATTGATCACGGCTTTGGAGATATTTACAAGGACGAGTTTGTTCTTACTGGAAAAACTGGATTGGCTCACTTCTTTTAAGGCCTGGACCCCGGTGGAGGATACCAAATGTACGTCTTCCATATCCATGATGACCGGTCCCTGGCGGACTGCCAAGGAAAGCACATCCTTAAATTTTTTCTCCGTAAAGGAGTTGATAGAACCCTGCAATTTCAGAACTTGAACGCTGTCTATCTTTTCCGTTGAGATGATAATCTCGTTCAGGATCATAACGGTTCGATTCGTCAAGATACCGGAATTTCATAATAGATACAAATGGTTTTTCTATTCTTCACCTCAGCTTATCTATTTTTCAAAACCTATGGATTTCCATTTTCAGGTTCCTTGGTGCTTTGTCTTACCATCGCATTTTCCCAATTCCATTCTTCTAAAACGCTTAGACCCAATCTCAATTTTTTAATATTTCCGGCTTCTATATGTGCAGTTTCCTTTTGGGACGGAACTGCTGCGGAATCCATTTTAGATTTAGTTTGTTTGAGTCTTGCAGGTATGATCTCTTCGGGTGGATTTTCTTTTTTAGGAAGCCGTTCGCCAGCGTTTAGGGAGACTTTAGGTGTCCTAATATTGGCAGGTTCTTGTATCCTTTCTTTTTCCAGAAGGGAACTTTCTCCATTTCTGATCCCTGCACTTTCCTTATTTCTAATTTTATCCATTCCGAAACAGGTTCGTATTATTATTTTAGGACTTTGTGTTTTACTTTCGGGAGTTTGGCTCTTATATGAGCCGGCTCATCCCGGTTTAGAACCTTCCCTATTTAAATCAGTACTCTTATTTTTAGGAATGTTTTGGGTAATTTGGAAGGGAAAAAAAGATCTTATTAGCGGTCTCTTATTTTCTACCTTCTTCTTTCTTATATGCCTATCCAAACCGGGAGAGGAGTTGATGATCCTCACCTGCGGACTCTTTTTTTCCTACTTGCAAGAAGCAGCCTGGGGCCTAGACTCAGGAACTGAAGTTTAAAGTTTCAGGTCTCATTCCATGAAAATTAAAGTGGCACATCTTTTACGCAAAACAGAAGAAATAGATAGGGACCTGACCGAACTAGGCAAGATCAAGGATAGAATTGCAGCAGACCGGGATTATTCCGAATCTTTAAAAGTATCTATTGGAGCGGAGATGGATAAGCTCTCCACTCAAAAACAAGAGATGCTTTCCATGAAGACAAAGGAAACTCCATCCGATTGGAATTCTTCCGGCAATCCTTCAGGCGCTAGGGCAGCCGAAGGACTTTACCAAGACAACGAAAAACGCCTAACTCGCGAAATATCCGTTGAAATCCAAGGTAAGAAGCAGCAACCTGCCCGAAAGACCATTCATAAATACTAGTTTTTTCGAGATCCGAAAAGAACAGGTTATATAAAACAACATGAACAAAAAAATAATCGTACTCTCCTTCCTGGCGGCATTACTCTTTCAGTGTAATTCGGACTCGGATGTATTAGCCTCTTTCAAAGGAGGAACAGTTACCAGAAAAGAACTCAGGAACTTCTACCAACTAAATACAGGCGGACGCAAACCGGAGCCGAATCATCCAACCAAAGAAGAACAAACTCAACTTCTGGAAACTTTAGGTCTTTTCAAATTGATCTCTTTGTACAATACAGAAAAGAAACTTGTATCCGAAGATGAACTATCAGTTTTCTTAAAATACTCCAAACCACAAATGGCTGCTTCTTTCCTCCAAAGAAATTTAGCGGAGAAGTTGGAGCAAGTTGGTAAATTAAAATTCGCTTTTGTTCGAGTAATCGCAGTTTTTTCTTTCGATCCTAAAGACGAAGAAGTCACAAGACAAAGAGCCCAAAGTATTTTTGAAGGGATCCAAAAACTTTCCTCTAAAAAAGAAATCATCCAATATGTGCAAGATCATACTGATCAACCTGCATACAAAGCAGTGGGTGGATTATTAGAGCCACAATGTTTAAATTGTGGAAATGATCCTAACCTTGCTTTTTACCAAGAAGCTGCCGAGAACGAAGGGAAATGGGTCTTAAAAGAGATCGATGACCAACTTCCTCCAGGATCTGATCCGAAAGCTCCTAGAAGGAAAAAATTCCTGATCTTAAGAGTAGAAAGAGTAGAGACAATTTACGCTTCGAGAGTAGGAAAATTTTTCTCAAAAGAATTCGGAAAACTAAAAAGTCTCGCTAAAAAATACATTGAGACTCCTGGAATTTCGGACCAGATCAAAGCAGAAGTAAAACGTAATTATCTAGACCTGAAAGTAGATGATATCGCCCCTCGTTACGAAGACTTCATGAAAAAAAGATTCTTGTTCAGCGCAGTTAGCGAGCAAGAAGAACAATTAGTAAAGAATGCTGGTTTCGAAAAGGCTAATATCACCCAAGACAATCTGAATACTTTCAATCATGAATCTGTCCTATTAACTAATACCAAAACAGGCGAAACCGTTAAGTTCAAAGATGTTTTGAACGAGTTGGAACAATTGGCAAAACAAAGCGGCCTTGATTCTTCTAAACTAGATGATAAAGCGAATGTGCTCCAATTTTTCAGACAACAATATATTTGGTATAAAATAGCGGATCATTCTACTGAATTAAAAGACGCTTTAGAATCTAAAGATTTCCAAGATATGTTCAATGTAATGAAACTATACATTGTACAACCATTGGTATTCAAGAGAGAACTTCCAAGCGATGTAACTGTTTCAGAAGCAGAAATGAGAGAGCAGTACGAAGCTGCCAAAATGTTCTCTTATGCTAAATCAAATCCGAACAATCCTCAAGACAGAACTCCTATGCCTTATGGTGAAGTTAGAGAGAGAATCAAAGAAGATTTGATCCGTGCTAAGAAACAAAATTTCGTTAGAGAGCTTACCCAAAAGCTTAAAACAGATTACCAATTCATTCTGGACTCTAGCAGATTAAAAGAAGGTAAGATCTGATCGTATAGCGTATAGTTTACGATAGCTTAGATATCCCTTAAACCAGTAGTCCGAAGAGGTTATTGACCTTTATACTTCGGGCTACTGACCGTGTTCTACAATTCTTGATAAAGTCTAACGCCTTTTTTTATAGAATAAGATTGCAAATGCTTGATTCTTATTCTTATCTCTCTTAGTATTAGCCGACTTTGGAAAAAATTTCTATACTTAAGTGCCTGTTGAGCATGATGGAAATTTATTCTTGAGGCAAAGTAAGGTCGTTTTAAAACGGTTAAAAAGGGGAAAAGAATGAACAACCACATCTATATGCTCCGTAAAAAACGGGGAATCAAGCAATATGATATGGCAAGGGCTCTGGGTGTATCCCCTAGCTACCTTTCCAAAATTGAAACCGGAAGCCAAGCTCCTACTGAAAAATTCAGACAGGCTTGCGCTAAATATTTGAAAACGACATTAGATAAGTTATTTAACGAAAGTCCGGTAGAAGAAGTTTATCCTGAATTCAGCCAAGGACTTACCAATAAACTCTGGGCAAAACGCAGAGAATTGGGAATCAAACAATATGATATGGCTAAAAAATTAAAGGTCTCAACTCCTTTCCTTTCCAAAGTGGAGTTAGGACTATTAGAGCCGCCTGAAGATTTCAAGAGCATGGCTTCTAAAGTTTTAAAAATGAAAAAAGAGGAATTATTTCTACATAAAGTAGAATTCTAAATCGAACACGGGAGGTAAAACTCCCGTAAGCAATACTGCACATTCTTTTTCCCTTACTATGTGCTGTACCTTAGTAAAACCCCAGGTTTATAAAACCCGGGGTTTTTTATTGGAGGTTACTTGACGAGTACGGTTCCGCCGGAATAATCCAGAACGATACTCTGCCCTTCCTTAAATTCACCCTTCAGTATAAAACTACTAAGAGCGTTCCCAATTTCTCGTTGGACTAGTCTCTTTAAAGGTCTTGCTCCGTATTCAGGATCAAAACCGGCCTGCACTATATGTTTTTTTAATGCAGGAGTAAAGCTAACTGTAAGTCCATTCTCTGCCGCCTTCTTAGCCATGATCTGCAATTGAAGTTCTGCGATCTTAGCGATCATTGCCTCATCAACGGATTTGAATAGGATCACTTCGTCCAAACGATTTAAGAACTCGGGTTTGAAATGTTTTTTCAACCTTTGTTCCACCATTCTTTCTTTTTCCTCTTCCGAATATTCCGTAGAACCTAAAACATCAGAGCCGATATTGGAAGTAAGAATGATGACAGTATTCTTAAAGTCCACATTCCTTCCTTTGGAGTCGGTCAACCTACCCTCGTCCAGTATCTGTAAGAAAATATTGAATACTTCCGGATGAGCCTTCTCTACCTCATCGAATAAGAGCACAGAATATGGTCTGCGTCTTACTGCTTCTGTCAATTGTCCACCTTCATCATGTCCAATATAACCTGGAGGAGCACCGATCAGTCTGGATACGGAATGAGCTTCCATATATTCGCTCATATCTATACGAAGCATCGCATTCACATCATCGAATAAAAATTCGGACAAAGCCTTTGCAGTTTCCGTTTTACCCACACCTGTAGGTCCCAAGAATAAGAATGTACCAATAGGACGATTCGGATCTGCAATCCCTGCTCTGGATCTACGGATCGCTTCGGATAATAATTCCAAAGCATGATCCTGGCCGATTACCTTGATCTTCAGTGAATCTTCCATTTTAAGAAGTTTCGCCTTCTCTCCTTGGAGCATCTTAGATACTGGAATTCCGGTCCAGCGAGAGACTATATTTGCGATATCTTCCTCATCTACTTCTTCTTTTAGAAGTCTTCCCGAGCCTGAGATCTTTTTTAGTTCCGCGTTCGCCTTTTCCATTTCTTTGGAAAGTTCTATTAGTTTTCCATAACGTATTTCCGCGACCCTATTGATCTCTCCCCTTCTCTCCGCCTCGGCTTCTAAAACCTTGTATTTATCCGTTTCTTCCTTGATTTCCTTAATTTTGGAAATTTTAGATTTTTCAAGATCCCAACGTGCTTTTAGATTTCTAAAAAGTTCTTCCTGTTCTGAAAGTTCTTTTGCTATATTCTCCACTCTTTGTTTAGAAGCAGGATCCGTTTCTCTTTTGAGGGCTTCTTTTTCGATCTTCAAAGACTGGATCTTTTTACTTAGCTTGTCCAATTCTTCCGGCATAGAATCCATTTCTATCCTCATCTTGGAACTTGCTTCGTCTATCAGATCAACTGCCTTGTCCGGAAGGAAACGATCCGCAATATAACGATTTGATAAACTGGCTGCAGCTACGATCGCGGAATCCAATATTTTAATTCCATGATGAAGTTCGTATCTATCTTTTAAACCGCGAAGAATTGTAACTGTTTCTTCCACACTTGGTTCTTTTACATAAACCGGTTGGAACCTTCTTTCTAAGGCCGCATCCTTTTCGATATACTTCTGGTATTCCTTTAAGGTAGTTGCACCTATACAACGAAGTTCTCCACGTGCAAGCATCGGTTTCAGCATATTAGAAGCATCCATTGCTCCTTCTTGCGCGCCTGCCCCCACGAGTGTATGGATCTCATCTATGAATAGTATGATATTCCCGTCGCTATGTTTTACTTCGTCTAGAGTGGCCTTTAACCTTTCTTCAAATTCCCCTCTATACTTTGCTCCTGCGATCATCGCTCCTAGATCCAAAGCATAGATAGTCTTGGTCTTAATTCCTTCCGGAACTTCTCCTTGTATGATCTTACCGGCGAGTCCTTCTACGATTGCTGTTTTACCGACTCCAGGTTCACCGATTAAGACCGGATTATTTTTGGTCCTGCGAGAAAGCACTTGGATGGTCCTTCTGATCTCCTCGTCCCTTCCAATGACCGGATCTAATTTGCCGAGTTTCGCCAGCTCATTTAGATTTTTTGCATATTTTTTCAAGGCATCCGCTTTGTTTTCAGGTGTATCATCCATGATAGGTTGTCCTTTTCTGAGTTCTATTACTGCTTTTAATAATTTAGGATAATCGATTCCCAATTGAATGAATTCTTGGCGAAGTGAAGAAGTTCCATTCTTCAAAAATGCCAAGAGAACATGGTCCGTAGATAGATATTCATCCTTCAGCTCTGCCCGAACTTTGTCGGAAGATTGTAAGAGTGAGATAGATGCCCGTGAGAATCCCTTCTCGGAAGGACCTTCTACCTTTGGAAGTTTGTTGATCGCTTCTTCTGTCTTGCGTCGAAACTCGGACAGATTCAAACCCAGCTTGGAAAACAAAGGAGGTGCAAACCCATCTCCTTGGCTTAGGATCTGAGCAATGATATGTTCCTCTTGTATCTCTGGGTTCTTATCATAAGAGCTTTGAGCACCGGAAAGCGCTTCATTCAATTTTAATGTGATCTTATCTAGTTTCATTTATGTACGAATCCATTCTATATTCGAGTTATTACTTAGACTGGAGCTATTGCATTTTTTCCAATTTTTTCTGCCATAAAGTCAGATACGGTTTTAAGCCCATTATGTCCCGTTTTTTTCCATTCCTAAATCCGAATTCGTTTTGACAAGGAGGACTATTTTACTGGGATTAAGTTCATCACATGTCTAAAGAACCGCCCAAGGAAAGTTGGAAATCCCGTACTGGACTCATATTAACCGTTGCCTCTGGAGCGATCGGACTCGGAAACTTCCTCCGATTTCCGGGACAGGCAGTACAGAATGGAGGAGGAGCTTTCCTTCTCCCCTATATCATCAGTTTTATCCTGGTTGGAATTCCAGTCTGTATCACCGAGTGGGTAATGGGAAGAATGGGTGGTGAACAAGGGCATAGTTTTCCGAATTTGTTCCGTGCCTATCTTTCCGGTGTTCCTCTTAGACTGCTTGGAACGATCGGAGTTACCATTCCTTTATTGATATATGTCTATTATGTTTTTGTAGAAGCTTGGTGTCTTGCCTATGCTTTCGATTTTGTGACCGGAAGTATCAGTTTGAATTCAGGAAATGGGGATCTGAATTCTCTCATCCAAAATTCTTCCAACCATTTCCATACATTGGTGGGAGCAAAGGAAAATGGAAGCGCTGTGCAGGGTAAAATTTTTTACGCCACACTCGCCTGCTTTCTAATGAATTTTATATTAGTATATAGAGGGATCGCAAAAGGACTGGAAGTATTCGCCAAGATCGCTGTTCCTTCAATGCTCATCTGTTCCGTCATCGTTCTCGTCCGAGTATTAACCTTAGATAATATAGAATTAGGTCTCGCACAAATGTGGAACCCAAATTGGTCCGCATTGGGTGAAGCGAAAGTTTGGATCTCTGCTGCAGGCCAGATATTTTTTACTTTGTCTGCCGGTTTCGGGATCGCTTTGGTATTTTCCAGTTATCTCAAAAAAGAGAATGATGTGATCTTATCTTCCGTATCTGCCGCTTCTCTCAACGAGTTTGTAGAAGTTGCATTCGGTGGAATGATCACTATCCCTGTAGCATTTTTATTTTTAGGTGTATCCGCTACTTCTTTTGGAACATTCGGGATGGGATTTATCGCACTTCCTTCCGTATTCGCGTTAATGCCAGGCGGATCTTTTTTCGGAGCGATCTGGTATTTCGTTCTATTCTTAGCGGCACTTACCTCCTCCGTAACTATGTTACAACCTGTGATCGTATTTTTGGAAGAAGCTTTCCATATCAGAAGAAGGACTTCCAGTTTTATACTTTTTATTTTCACATTCGGACTTTCTTTCCCGATCTTATATTTTAATAAAAATTTCAATGCGTTAGACCAAGCGGATTTCTGGGTCGGAACAGTTCTTATTTATATCTTGGCCACTTTACAGATCGTAATTTTCGGTTGGGTGATCGGAGCTAAAAAAGGTTTAGAAGAAGGTCATAAAGGCGCACAGGCTCACCTACCTAAGTTTTTCTGGTGGGTAATCCAATATGTGACACCGGCATTCTTGTTGATCGTATTCGGAATGTTCCTCTACCAAAATCTGGGATCTTATATGAATAAGATGGATGTGGATTGGATGATTGTAAACGCTCCAGTCGGAACAAGCGCAGAAGAAGCAAAATTCCAGGCATTGATCTCTCGTTACGTATTTCTGGCAATTATCGCAGTTTTCGGATTCGTCTATCTACTCGTACATCTTAGCTTAAAAGGTAAGGAAGAATCTAAGAATAAATCCACGAACAAAGTGCTACCAATCTTTTTGGGAAGTTTTATACTGATCTTGGCATTCTTTATGAATATTTTCCCATACAAAGAAACCGGCTCTGTCAAGGCGGCATTCGGATCCGTTTCTCCAGAATTAACATTGGATGGAGCACTCATCATGTGGGTTTCTCTCGGTTTAGTAACCCTTCTATCCTTATATTGTGTAATCAAACTTTTCCGAACCAGGGAAGCGTGAGTCGCTTTGAGTAGAGTAGAAGAACAATTCAAAAAACTTTCCAAACTCTGGCCCGATTTCGAATCCAGAGCGGGCCAGATCCAAATGGCAAATAGTGTAGAACAAGCATTTGCCAGTTCGGAACACTTGATCGTAGAAGCGGGAACCGGTGTTGGAAAATCATTGGCCTATCTAATCCCGGCAGCAATCAGCGCACTCGAAGGAGAAGAGATTGTAGTTATCTCCACAGAAACTAAGGCTCTACAAGACCAGCTTATCCGAAAGGATATCCCTCTTGTTTCTCAAATTTTGGGACAAGAAGTAAAAGCGGAAATCGCGATGGGCGCTTCTAATTATGTTTGTAAAAGAAAATTAGGAAATGTTCTTACCCAAGGAACCTTCGGTCCTGAGATGATGGAACATTTGAATTCCTTTAAGGACTGGGTAAACCAATCCGAATCAGGAAGAAGGCAAGAATATGATGGATATGCCTCCCCTGATTTTTGGTCCAAGGTAACAAGAGAAGCTGATTCTTGTTTAGGAAGAAGTTGCCCTAACTTCTCCCATTCTTTTTATTTTTTAGAAAGAGCTAAATGGCAAAAATCAAATCTACTGATCGTAAACCATTCTTTACTCGCGGCACATATAGCATCCGATTTTAATATTCTTCCTGATTTCAAAAAGATCGTAGTAGATGAGGCTCATAATTTTCCTGAAGTTTTAGGAAATGCATTCAGAATCGAATTATCCTCTTTAGAGATCCAAAAACTTTTGCAAGGTGTATGGAATTCATCTAAAAAATCCGGATTAGGAGCAAGACTGAATTCTCCTAAAATCAATGATCTAACAAATCTTGCGGGAGAAAAACTTTTCCTTTGTTTCAATAAGGTAGTGGGAGAACTTCCACTCAACTTCTATGGATCTCAAAGGATCCGTAGACCGTTAAAAATGGATGGAGGAGAATTAGAAGCAGCATTAGATTCCTTGCAAGAAGCTCTGCTCATAGAATTAAAAAAGTATTCTAAAGACAGCGACGAGATAGAAGAAAAAGAGATCGCGATGGAGATAGAAATGTCTTCAGGTCGTATCGGACAGATCGCAGAAGGTTTACATCTTTTCCGTACGATGGATGAGGGAGAAAGAGTATATTGGGCGGATCCTCCTAATACTAAAACAAAGGAGATGTTCCCGAAACTCCTAACCCAACCTTTAAAGTCAGAAACAATACTCCGAGAAGTTTTAGAACCCCGAACGGAAAGTATGGTATTCACTTCCGCTACACTTTCCACCAATAAGGGTGATCTAAGTTATTTTGCGGATCGGATCGGAAGATTACCTTCCCGTTCTAAACTTGTGGCTTCTCCTTTCCCTTATGAGAAAAATGCACTTTTGTTTTTACCTAAAGATATTAAGGACGCAACTGAATCAGCAGAAAGAAATGCTGCGGACCTTTCTCGTTACATTTTAAAACTGATAGAGCTGACTAAAGGTGGAGCATTCGTTTTATTTACTTCTAATAAATCATTGAATGAAATTATAGAAACGATCCGCCCTCTTACCGATCTACCGGTGATCTCTCAATTGGAGATGGGACCAGAGGCCGCTAAGAATCGATTTTTAGCAGAGAAAGATGCTGTTCTTTTCGGAGTATCTTCTTTCTGGCAGGGTGTGGATATCAGAGGTGATAAACTCAGATCGGTGATCCTGACTAAACTTCCTTTCCAACCTCCGAATGATCCCGTTCTGGAAGCAAGAAGCGAGAAATTAAAAGAGAGAGGTGGAAATCCTTTCAAGGATCTACAACTTCCCTATGCAACCACTGTGCTTAAACAAGGTTTCGGAAGATTGATCCGTTCCGAAAAAGATACAGGGATTGTAAGTCTTTTGGATTCTCGTATCTGGACCAAGTCTTATGGTACTGATCTGATCAATTCACTTCCACCCGCGAAACGGATCTCCGAATGGAACCAACTAAAATTAGAATATTCTAAACTTCCCAATTATTCTTCCGGAGAAGCGGTATGAAACTTAAGAGCCTGGCACTCTTTTTAATCTCTGGAATTTCACTTTTTGCTTGGGAATCCAAGGACAAAACGGAAACGATCGTGAACTGGAGAACCGGTGAGATCATTAAAACCGTAGAGGTCAAACTTCCTAAAATTGCATTTCATCCGGATGATCCTGATTATAATAAGATCGGGACGGCAAAAAATATCACGGAAGCCAGAAATATCGCAAAAGAGACCGCTAAAGAAGAGATTAAGAAATACTTATATAGAAGTATGGAAAATCTAAAATTAGATTCCAATCTTCTTCTTAGGGAAAAAATAGCCCAGGACGAATCCTTTCGGGAAATTTTTCAAGAGATCTATGAAAAGGAACCAATCGAGATCCATAACCAATTTAAAGGAAATCATTTAATAGCAACCGGTGTTCTTTCTTTAAAAGGAAAAAAGGGAATTCTATCCCATATTACCCTGCCCTATTCCTCCGAAAATTTTCCCGAAGCTCATCCAATTCATAATCCCGCGGATTCCTATACAGGATTGATCGTAGATGCAAGACATTTGGATGTTGTGCCTGCTTTATTTTCAGAGATCAGAGACGAGGATGGGATCGGGATCTATTCTCCATTATTCGTTAAAAAAAGTTCCATAGTGAATTACGGATATATTCGTTATTTTTCTAAAGTGCAGGACGCAATGAAGGAAGAAGTCGCCGGTTATAAACCTCTTTTGACTACTGCGTTAGGTGTTTCCGGGAAATTGGGAGCTGATCTTGTGATCTCCAATGAGGATGCGGAGAAGGTCTTGGCCTCCCCAAAATCCAGGGAGGCTCTTTTAAAAGGAAGGGTTATCGTGATTCTAGGGACACCAAAGAAGTAAAAACTTCTTCCGCTTTTTTATAAGACTCGGAGAATAAATAAGCATACCCCAAGTCTAAAAGTTCGGTTCTAGAAAGTTCTTTTTTTCTCGCTTCGTATTTAGGGATGTTTTTGATCCTGTCTGAATACTCAGTCACCTTATCTTCGAAAGAAGGGATCTCGCCTGCACCAGGAAGTTTTTCCAGGATATTGCAAGCTTCTTCGAATTTTCCAATATGAACAAAACATAATCCTAAAGCGGCCAGAACATCTCTGTCTTCCTTTAGGCTTTCCGAATTTTCTTTGAATACTTTAAGAGCTTCTTCAAATTTCCTTAAATGATATAAGGAGAAAAATTCCAGTTTGGAAAAATATCCGTCAGTCCAAAGAGCCTTATACCTTTGGATCAGATCCGCACATGCTTTGTGGGCTCCCACTTCTTCACATGCTTTGATCCCGGTGGTTAAAATAGAATAAGATACTAGGCTGGAAGATGCCTTGAAGTATTCGTGAAATAATACTGCGGCCTCTTTTGCATTTCCTTTAGCTTTATGCAAATAAGCACCCAGCAAAGGTGTAAGGACCGTTTTTCCTTCTAAAGGAAAATTATTGGCAGTATTCGTTTCCGTTTCGAATTCGCAAACCGCTCTTAAATGATTTAAGAACACGTTTTTCGGATTCTTCTCCGCTAGTTTGGATACTTCCTCGTACGCTCCCGTTTCAAAGAGTTCCCAAGCGGACTCTTCTAAGGAAAGCTGTGTGGAAAGGGCGGAACTTTTAGCCATACGATACCTCTATTTCTGGTATCGGCCGGTCGTGATTTTTTCTGCGATTTTTTTTACCTATGGATACAATCTCTCCATCATACGAGGGTAAGGGATACATTCTCGAACATGTTGTAATCCGCAGATCCAGGCGATTAGTCTTTCCGTCCCAAGACCGAAACCTGAGTGCGGAACGGAACCGTATTTTCTGAGCTCCAGATACCATTCATAAGATTCAACAGGAAGGTTTTCTTCCTCTATCCTTTTAGTGATATTTTCGTAACTTTCTTCCCTTTCGGAACCGCCAATGATCTCCCCCACCCCGTCCGGAGCGATCAAGTCGGCGTTAAGAACTGTTCTTGGATCCTCTGGGTTGACCTTCATATAAAATGCTTTTGCTTCTCTCGGATATTTTTGGATAAAAACAGGCCCACCGAATTTTTGGCAAAGCATCTGTTCTCTTTCCGAATTGATATCATCTCCCCAAGTGATATCTTCTCCTTGGGATTGAAGGTATTCCAATGCTTCTTTATAATCGATAAGAGCAAATGGTTTAGAGATATAGTCCAACAACGGCGCAGGATCTCTTTCCAAAACTTTTAGTTCCGGAGCGCATGCTGCCACAGTCTCCCGGATCACAGTTTTTACGAAGTCTTCCTGTAATTTTAGATTTTCTGCATGTGTTAAAAATGCGGTTTCTGCTTCTACCATCCAGAATTCTGTTAAATGCCTTCTGGTTTTACTCTTCTCCGCTCTGAATGTCGGCCCATAACAATATACTTTATTATGAGCGAATATTGCTGTTTCTAAATATAATTGTCCAGTTTGAGCAAGATATGCATTCCCGAGATCAAAGTATTCCGTGGAAAATAATGTTCCTGCAGATTCTCCTATGGAACCGGTTAAGATAGGAGTATCAATTAAAGTGAATTGATTGCTGTGAAAATATTTTCTGATCTGATAAGAAAGTTCACTTCTTACTTTTATAATAGCAAGCTGCTTACTAGAGCGTAACCATAGATGTCTTTGAGAAAGTAAGAAGTCTATCCCATGCTCTTTGGGTGTGATCGGATAATTGTCCGATTCTCCTACCTTCTTAAAAGAAGAAAGTACAAGTTCGAATCCTATGGGAGATTTTTCATTCTCCACTAATTTGCCGATTACCTCGACTGAAGTTTCCTGTTTTAGGTGTTTGATCTCGGTGAATAGATCTTCTCCCAGAATTTCTTTCTCCGCAAGCACCTGTAGGATTTTTCCGGAATTTCTCAGACTTAAAAATTGTCTGGCGTTAGATCCTCTCAAACCGTGAACCCAACCTTGGATACGTACGGTTTGGTTTACATGTTCCGGCAAACGATTTAGGTCAATGGTGGAAACTTCGGACATGATCCTATTTTAAGCATTCTACCCGACTGAAAAGGATTATTTTCGGATGACATCGGGACCGGAAGCTAAATCCTGAACCCATGACTGCGATTTTACTGGATGGCAAAAAACTTTCCCAAAAGATAAAAGATTCTATCGCCGAAGATATCAAAACTCTTACGGCTTCCGGAAAAAAGCCCCCGAAACTCGCAACGATCCTGGTCGGAAGCGATCCTGCTTCTGCCACTTACGTAAATATGAAAGTTAAGTCCTGCCATGCGGTGGGAATGATCTCCGAAAAAATTGAACTTCCTGAAACTACCACCACCCAGGAATTACTTGCAGTCATTGATCGCCTGAATGCGGATCCGGATACTCACGGAATTCTTCTACAACATCCTACACCTCCTCAAATAGACGAAAGAGCTGCATTCGATCGGATCGATTTGAAGAAGGATGTGGACGGAGTTACTACATTGTCCTTCGGGAAATTGTCCATGGGAGTGGAAACCTATCTTCCTTGCACTCCGTACGGTATGGTTCTTCTTTTAAAAGAATACGGGATTGATCCCGCAGGAAAAAGAGCAGTGGTTGTAGGACGTTCTCCTATTTTGGGAAAACCTATGGCGATGCTTCTTACGGAAATGAACGCAACTGTTACACTCTGTCATTCCAGAACCCAAAACTTACCTGAGATCGTGGCCCAAGCGGATATCGTAGTGGGCGCCGTAGGAAAACCTGAATTTATTAAAGCGGACTGGATCAAACCCGGAGCAGTATTATTGGATGCCGGTTATAACGCTGGAAACGTGGGAGACATTGAAATTTCCAAAGCCTGGGAAAAATCCTCCCATTATACTCCTGTTCCGGGAGGTGTAGGACCTATGACAATTTCAGTCCTTCTTCTACAGACATTGTATTCCGCAAAAGATCACTTTACACCCCCGTTGAAATGAAAACGATGTATCTCTGATGGCTATCAGTTTCGACGAGTGCTTCCAGACCTATCCTCCCTTCTCACCTCCAGCGGATTTGGACGATTTTTGGGCGGAGTCGATCCGAGAACTCAAAGGTTTTCCGGTTAAAAACCAAACCAAGGCCCTGCTCAAAGGGACCATTTTAAAAGAAACCATCTACGATATTTCTTTTCAATCTTATGGGAACGCAACACTTACCGGAAGTTTGGTGATCCCAAGAAAAAGAGGAGATCTTCCTGTCCTCGTATATTTCCACGATTATGCAAAAGACAGACCTCAAATTATTAAAGGTCTGACGGAAGCTGGAGTAGCACAACTCATCCTAGACCTAAGAGGTCATGGCACGCAACTCATCCGTCCGGTTCTGAAAGAAGGGGAAATTCCTGACCCTGATTGGACTCCTGGATATTATAGAAAAGGATTAGAGGCAAAAGAATCCTTCTTCTTAAAAGCAAATTACTTAGATGTAATCCGCACGATCGAATTTTTAAGACTTACTGATGGGATTGATGGAGATAAGATCATTCTGGCCGGAAAAGGGATCGGCGCCTCGATGGCATTATTCGGTGCCGCGAATTCTCCGAGAGTAAAAGCACTTATATTAGAAACTCCTAATTTTTGCCATGTAGACGATACCCAATTAAAACTAGGAACTAGCTGGTCCAAAGAAGTTTCGGAGCAGATCGCTAATGCAAAATCCAAAAAAGCTCAGGTAAAAAAGAATCTTTCTTATTTTGATAGTTTGAATTTTTCCAAAAAGATCAAGATCCCTACTCTGGTTTCAGTCGGAATGGAAGATAAGGTTTCTCATCCAAAATCCGTATTTGCATTATTCAATCATTTAGTCTGCGATAAAAGAATGCAGGTATATCCTACAGAAGGAAATGAAGCAGGTGTCGCAGGGGACAAACAGAATTTGGCCAATTTGGAATTCTCGAAAGAGATCCTGTTCCCTGAATGAAAGAAATCCGTTTTCATAATTCTCTTAGCGGAAACAAAGAAGTATTTCGTCCGGAGTTTCCAGATAGAGTCAGAGTATATTCCTGCGGACCTACAGTTTATAACTTCGCTCATTTAGGGAATTTACGTGCATTCTTATTCGTAGACCTTCTAAGAAGGGCCTTAATCGCATTCGGTTATAAACCGGATATGACAATGAATATCACCGATATCGATGATAAGATCATCCGCGAATCTTTAGCGCAAGGTAAAGGGATCAGAGAATTTACCGAACCTTGGGTAAAAGCATTCCAAGAAGATTTAGAATCTTTGAATATTCAAAAACTAGAACATTATCCTAGGGCAACTGACTCCATTCCTTCTATGGTGGAGATCATAAAACATCTTCAAAACCAGGGATTAGTCTACGAAAAAGACGGAAGTTTGTATTATTCTATCTCTAAATTCAAAAATTACGGAAAACTTTCCAAAATTGATGTAAGCGGGATGAAAACAGGTACTCGTTACGATACGGACGAATACGAGAAGGACGATGTAAGGGATTTTGTTCTTTGGAAATTCCCGAAACAAGATGGAGAACCTGCTTGGGAAACTGAGATAGGGTCCGGAAGACCAGGCTGGCATTTGGAATGTTCCGCAATGGTACGCGACGTATATGGTTCCGGAGTGGATATACATACGGGAGGTGTGGACCTCACCTTCCCTCACCATGAAAATGAGATCGCTCAAAGTGAAGGAGCTTATCCGGAAGAATCCTTCGTAAAATATTGGTTACACTCCGAACATTTACTCGTGAACGGAGAAAAGATGGCCAAGTCCAAGGGAAACTTTTTCACCTTGAGGGACTTGGTAAAAGAAGGAGCAGAACCACGAAATATCCGGTTCCTTCTACTCTCTGCACATTATAGAAGCAAATTAAACTTCACAAAAGAAAGATTAGAAGAAGCTTCACAGTCCGTTTCTAAGATCCAAAACTGTATCAATCGATTATTAGAAGAATTATCCAAGTCGGGAAAAATATTCCAGGCTCAGGAAAATGTAGCACCAGGAACCTGGGATGAATTTTTAGAAAGTCTCGCAGATGATCTAAATATTTCTAAATTTCTGGCATCCGTTTTTGAATTGGTAAAAGATTCGAATCAATACTTAGACCAAAACTCTCCGAATGAAAATGAAATTTGGAAAAGATTGGAATTGTTCTATAAAATAGATTCTATTTTAGGGATCTTAAATTTCGAGAGAAAGGTAGAAGTTTTAGACTCCGAGATAGATGAACTCGTGAGACAAAGACAGGAAGCGCGCAAAAACAAAAACTTTGCGGAATCAGACAGACTCAGAGATAAATTGAACGAATTAGGGATCATAATAGAAGACACAAAAGAAGGTCTTCGCTGGAAAAGAAAATGAGCCGCCAGGATTATATCTACGGAAGAAGGAATATCCGAGAGATTCTGGAAAGACATCTCGAAAAAGGTTCAGAACTTTCCTTCCAAGAAATTTGGCTAACTTCCGGAGCCAAAAAAGAATTAGAAGAAATTTTATCCGAATTAGGAGACAAACTTCTGATCAAAGAAGCTTCTCCCAGTAAGTTAGACAAAATGGCTCCCGGTGTAAATCACCAGGGGGTGCTTGCACTTAGGATACAACTCCACCAAGGGGATAAAAAATCGTTCGATTCTCATCTGGAAAATTGTAAGGGTCCTATTCTTGTTTTGGATCGTATCCAAGATCCGGGTAACCTCGGAAATATTTTAAGAACAGCAGAATGTTTCGGAGTCGAAACAGTTCTCATTCCTGATAGAGATTCCTCAGGTATCACTCCTGCAGTGGAAAAAGTTGCCTCAGGTGCACTCGCATATCTAAATGTTTTTAAAGTCGGGAACCTCGCACAAATATTAGAAAAATTGCAAAAACGAAATTTCTGGGTAGTTTCCACTTCCGATAAAGGAACGGAAGATTGGTCCAAAATTCCCGCTTGGGAAGAATTAGTGATCCTGATGGGAAATGAGGGAGAAGGTCTAAAAAGGATCTTAATGGAAAAATCCGATTTTACAGTTCGTATTCCACTTCATGGTCATATCTCCTCACTAAATGTGACAGTTGCCACAGGGATTGTACTGGATCGTTTAAAAAACCGACCGAAGTAAATCTTACTCAAACATTTATTTCCTTTCTGTTACGATATTAATGAACTACATCCATCAAATTCTAGCTTGCGGTTTTTTAGGATTGATACCAAACTTTCTAGAACATGTAGTTTAAACCTTTAGTTTATTACGCTGTAGGAACTCCTACATCCTTACTTCATGTGACTTTGAAATAGTATTTAGGTCTTTTAGTATGAAAAGATTTTTATCTTTCCGAATTCTAGTTTTATTTTTTACACTTTTATCCTTTTGGAACTGTGATTATGTTCAAGACAGGATCACTCCTCCCGACCACAAATCAGTAGCAGAGCAAATCAAGGATTACATTGTTTCGAGTTATTTTGCAGAACAAAATCATGCCTTATATAAATTTTCCACCGTATTTCCGGATATGGCAGTAGGCAGCCTTTCCCCTCTATATTTCCAGGATCCATATTTTCAGCGGAATAATTCCAAAGCAAAAATCGTTCTCATTCACGGTTGGGACTTTGCAGAAAGACAAACAGATCTTCCTACCGATTTTAATAAGAAGGTAGCAAACCTACTTGGAACCTGGAACCAAGGACTTGCATTTATCACTCAGACCACAGATCTTCCAAGTGGTTACGGCTCTACAAGTGTATATGATACTTTCGAAATCTATGTTTTTACTTATAGGACCTCCGACTATATAGAAATAAATGGCAGAAGGTTTATAGATTCTTTAAATGCTGCTTTCACTTCTTCCGACAAGGTTGTAGTTGTGGCGCATTCCATGGGAGGGTTAGTTTCTAGAGCCGCAATCCAACATCCGAATAATACTAAGAATGTGATAGATCATATTGTAAGTTTAGGAACTCCATATTACGGATCTCCCTACTCTTCTCCCCAATATACCGGAAATTTGAGCTCCATCGGAACTATTATCAAGTTTATGACGGACACTCCTGGTGGACAAGGTCTTGCTTATACGAACGGGCTCAGTGCCGGTGTGACTGCCATTTCCCCGCCTATCACGGATGGAACCAACCAAGCATTTAATTTCTTTTTAGAAAGTATGATCGCAAATACTTCCAAGGATTCAATCACGACCGTATATGGTGGAGACATGGGTTCTGGAAATTGTAGCGACAATGTGCACGGTACTACCTATCGAGCTGCGTGTGCAGTGATTACTGCCGGCACACCACCTTTTAATAACTCCGACGGCATTGTTCCTTTAGCTTCTGCATTGTTGAACGGAAGGGCCGGAACACAACATACTGTTACCAATATGGACCATTCTCAGATGTCTTTTAGGAATGAAGGCGGAACAGGCACTGGACTCACCGCAGTGAAAACACATTTTAATAATGTGTTTGCCGAAGTTTTTACGATTATTAGTAGCATCCCGTAGGAAGAAGGTAGCCGATAGGAACTGACTTTAGAGCCGAACCTTAATCCCCATTTCTCTCATATTTTCTTTCGTTTCTTGGATGGTGAATTCTCCAAAATGAAAAATGGATGCAGCAAGTACTGCATCTGCTTTTCCCCTTAATATAGCTTCTACCATATGTTCAGGATTGCCTGCGCCACCGCTTGCAATAATAGGAATTTCTAAATTAGAAGAAAATGATTTTAGAAGTTGGATATCGAAACCTTTTTTGGTTCCGTCGCGATCCATCGAAGTAAGTAAAATTTCTCCGGCTCCTCTTTCTTGGGCTTCTTTTCCCCAATCTAATGCGTCTCTTCCTGTTTCAGTTCTTCCTCCGTGGAGGAATACTTCATATCTTTGTCTGTCAGGATGGAATTTTACATCCACTGCGCATACGATACATTGAGAGCCGTAAATTTCAGCAGCGGCACGAAGAAGGTCCGGATTTTGGAAAGCGGCAGTATTGATGGAAACTTTATCTGCTCCCTTTTCCAAAACAGCTTTCACATCATCTAAGGTGCGAATTCCTCCACCTACTGTGAAAGGGATAAATATCCTTTCTGCAACAGCTTCTACCAAATGTATAAGGATATCTCTTTTATCGCTGGAAGCTGTGATGTCCAAAAAACATAACTCATCCGCGAGGTTTTTTTCGTAAACCACTGCCGACTCTACGGGATCTCCCGCATCCACAAGATTTACGAAATTTACTCCTTTAACTACCCTGCCGTCTTTAATATCAAGGCAGGGAATAATTCTCGCGGCGAGCTCACTCATTTGATCGTTTCAGGCAATTCTACTTTAGAAGCCCAGTCGGAGATCATTTTAGCAAAACCGAATATTTTATCTTCATGTAAAGCAGGAGCCGTGATCTGTAAACCGATCGGAAGTCCTTTCGAATCCGTTCCGATCGGAACAGACATTGCAGGAACTCCAGCTAGGTTCACGGAAGTAGTAAGAATATCCGCTTTATACATTTGGATCGGATCGGAAGTTTTTTCTCCAACCTTGAACGCGGTAGTTGGAGAAGTAGGCTGAAGGATCAGATCCACTTTGGAAAAATAACCTTCATATTCTTTTTTGATCAAAACCCGAGCCTTCTGTGCCCTTCCATAATACGCGTCGTAGTATCCAGCGGATAAGGAGAATGTTCCGAGTAGGATCCTTCGCTGTACTTCTTTCCCGAAACCTTCACTTCTAGTTGTTACATATAGATCTTCCAGTTTACCGCTTGGATCTTTTCTTTGTCCGAAACGGATCCCATCAAATCTGGAAAGGTTGGAAGAACATTCTGCAGTAGCGATAATATAATAAATCGGAATCGAATTGGAAAGAAGTGAAAAATCCAGGTCTACAAGTTGAGCACCCTTGGATTCTAATTCCGCTAAAAGAGACTCGTATGCTTTCGCAATATCGGGTTCTATTTCGGAAGTGATCTTCATCTTACCTATTTTCAATCCTTTCCAAGGAAGTTCTTTTACCTTAGAAGGATCGAATGCGGGAATATTTTTAGAAGTAGCATCTCTTTGATCTTTTCCTGAGATCACCGAATACACATCAATGATCCCGTCTATATCCTTAGATAATGGACCGATCTGATCCAAACTTGATGCATAAGCCACAAGCCCATATCTGGAAACGGTTCCATAAGTAGGTTTTAAACCGTAAATCCCACATAGAGATGCAGGTTGTCTAACGGATCCACCAGTATCAGAACCTAATGCAACAGGTACAAAAGAAGCAGCAACCGCAGCAGCCGATCCTCCGGAAGATCCACCAGGAATTCTTGCGGTATCAAATGGATTTTTTGTAACCTGGTACGCTGAATTCTCAGTAGAAGAACCCATTGCAAACTCATCCATATTCGCTCTTGGGATCAGAACAAAACCTTTTGCCAAAAGTTTTTCGATAGCAGTCGCATGAAATGGAGAACGGTAGTTTTCTAAAATTTTAGAAGCGCAGGAAGTAATCGTATTTTCAATACAGATATTATCCTTCACTCCGATTGGAATTCCATCAAACTCGGAGAGAGGGTTGCCCGATTTTCTTCTTTCAGTACTTTCTGCGGCGGCCTTTAGGATACTTTCTTTTTCCCAAGAAAGAAATGCCTTAATTTTAGAGTCTTCTGCCTCTATACGAGAGACCAAAGATTGGGCTAATTCAATAGGAGTAAATTCTCCCGAATTTAAACCTTTTTTAATATCAGAATATTTTAATTTCCAAAGTTCTTTCATGTTTCGATCACCTTTGGAACTACGAAGTATCCATTTTGGAAGCTAGGTGCGAAAGATTCTATCTGAGAACGATTTAAACCTTCTACCGTCTTGTCCGCGCGAAGTGAATTTCCTTCGTTAGGATATAGGTCCTCGTCGGATACGGAACTCACATTTAACTCTGTGATCGTATCCACATAATTCAGCACTTTATTAAAATCCGTAAGGAAGTTTTGGATATCCTTAGGATCAATTTTGAGCCTAGATAACTCTGCGATTTTTTGAAGGGATTCTTCGTTTAGGTTCACGGCCTTCGTTCTCCTTTTTCCCTTAATAGGCGTTCTTATCCATTACACCCTTTAAAGGTGTAAGCAGGATGATTTTAATATCCAACCAAAGAGACCAGTTTTCTATATAGTAGATATCCGCATCTATCCTATCATCGATAGAAGTGTCCCCTCTCAGACCCTGGACCTGTGCAAGACCGGTAATCCCAGCCTTGACCGCATGCCTTCTCATATAATGTCTATGATCCGTTTTGAATTTTTCGACAAAATGAGGTCTTTCGGGCCTTGGACCCACCACGGACATATCTCCTAAAAGCACATTAAAAAACTGAGGTATTTCGTCAAGGGAGGTCTTACGCAAGATCTTACCAATCCCGGTCACTCTTGGATCATTTTGGACTGTCCAGGTGGTCTCCGACTGGGATTTAGTTTGGACAACCATACTTCTGAATTTGAGCATCTTGAAACTTTTATTATCCAGACCCACTCTTTCCTGATGATAGAACACAGGCCCTCTGGAAGTTAATTTGATGAGAAGTGCAATGATCAAAAATACGGGGGAAAAAAGACTGATAAAGAAAAGAGAAAATAAAATATCAAAACTTCTTTTGATAACTCTGTTATAACCTAGACGAACAGGAATGTTTCGGATAGAAATGACTGGAAGGCCATCCATCTCATCCACTCTTCCTTTCGCCTTAATGAATTCTTGAAAACCGGGAATTACTTTTAAGTCGATACCTTCCGTATCACATGCATCCAAAACGGTTTCCAGACAATCACCTTCCGCATTATTCAAAGCATAAACAACCAGGTCAGGTTTGATCTCGGATAAAACTTTTTCAATCTTATCAGTCTTTCCGACAAGTACCATGTCTTTACGGATTGCCTTAGAATTTCCCGAGCTTACATAGCCGATAATTTCGTATCCGTAGATTTGATGTCTTTGAACAGAATCTGCAAAACGAGCCGCTGTTTCTCTTGTTCCGATCACAAGTACTCTACGTAAATTGTATCCCTTACTTCTGAGATATCTTAAAAATTGGCGGGCAAGAAGATGAAGAAGCCCGATAGAAAAAATATTTGTCCCTGCAAAAACTAAAATGAAGGAACGAGAAAATCTTTCGCTTCCGAAATCGCCTCGAAAGAAGAATAACATGGACAATACGAAGAGTAAATTTAAGAATACTCCTCCGAAAATCGCAAGGAACTCATCCAAGAAAGATAACCCTCTTCTTGGATGATACAGATCTATGAATAAGAAAACGATTACTTGCGAAATGGAAAGAACAGAACCAAGGATAAAATAACTTCCTAGATCAATATAAGATCTATCTACTCCTGTAGGATCTCCTATATAAAAACGAAGAAGGAACGCGAATACACAACTTCCCAATGAGAAGATCAGGTCCAAGAAGACGAATAATAATTTAAAAGTTTGGCTTCTTTCTTTCAGCATATTATTCCGACTCGACTCCTTCCGTATAACCTGTCTTAAGAGGACGTTTTCTAAATCTGAACAAACGGATCCTGGAAAGTTGGGCAGAATCTTCCTGACCCAAACTGAAATCCGTCAAGGATATGGAGAAAAATATGGATTGGTCATAAAAAGTCACCTGACTCGCTCCGGTAGTTCCCCCAGGTACGGATCTAAGATCACTACTTAGACCTAATCTGAAATTCATGGTGTGTAGATTATACTTTAAAACTGCCATCGCACGGTTTACGTTCATAGCAGTGGTTTGTCTTGCTTGGGTTCCGTTTATCCCGGAACCGTTGATAAGATCCTGACCTAAATTTGTAGAGTTCATATTCATGGAAGTGAATGGAGAAGTTGGATCCGTATTCAGGATATATCTTTGGTAATAATAATTGTCCGTTTGGTTCGTATATCTCCAAGGTTCGGTTACCCTAGAATCTATCTCTGCCTCAAAACCGAATTCTCTAGTGATATCTATACTTGCCTTAGCATATATCCTATAATTATCCATCATAGAAGCATAATAAATATGATACCAGGTCCCACCTACTTCCAACTCACGAATATATCTTAGGAAAGGAAGCCTAAATCCACCCATCTTATAAGATAAGGTAAAGTTATTGGATAAAGGACGATGCAGAGGTGTATGATACACAAAATCGTTATTGAAGAATAATCCAGTGTAAAAACTTCTTTTTCTTTCCAGAAGGGTCCTTTTTCTTTTGCTGAATCCTTCCAAGAAGTCTATATAACCCGCAAAACGGAATACTGTATAATACCATCTTTCCTGGCTCGTAGGTTGAGGTTGGTATTCGTCTGAAAAGGTTCTCAGGTCTCGGATCGTTCTAAGAGAAATTTCAAAATTCTCCAGAGCATAACTTTCCAAAGAAAATTCCATCTCATGTTGGCGGTTTTTCATGAGGATCGGATCTTGTAAGTCAGGCTTCTCCGCTTCTAATTTACGATAAGTTGTATTAAAGAATAAGATCGGAGCACCAATTCTTAAATTGGTATTCGTTCTGAAATATTGATAACTATCCCTTGCCAAACTTCTTTCTAAGGAAGTGAAGTTTGTATTAACAGTATCCGCACTTCCTGCAGGTAATTGAGCGGATTGTTTTTTAGCACCGTAATAAACGCTCGGAGCCAAGGACACATAACTTCCGAAATTCATAGAAGTCCTAAATCCTGTCTCACCCTGTAAGAAGTTTTGGGTCCTAAGAAGGTTTTCCTTATAGTCACCGTTCGGATTATCATAACTCCCGTCGGAGGTAGGGATTTTCAATTTTTCTTGGGTAGGAACTCCGTAGAATCTCATCAATGTATTCGTTAAATACACATCCCAATATACAGGAGTTTCAAAATAAGGAAGTCTAGCGATTTCGGAACTATTCTTGATCGTAACGGAAGGAAGAACATCCACCGTAGGAAAATAACCGGATTTGTTAAAAGGAGAAAGGTTATAGAAGAGCATATTTCTCTTCATGTTGATATTAACCGAAAGATCTCCCCTATTCTCCGTATAATCCAATTTCCATTCTAAGTTGTTACGAACATAACCGTAACGAACATCTCTGAACGTATATAATGACTGCAAACTATTGCTTGGCTGATATCTATTTCCGTATTCGTATTCGAATAAACGGTTTGTAAAATTCTCATATTGAACGGAAAGGTTTCGAGTAACGTCCTTCTCCGTGTTATTCATTTTAGAATTTAAGAATATTCTACCTTTCCACCATGGATCTCTATCTTCTCCGATATTAGGGATATTGGTTCCCCAATAATTTCCCTTATCCACTTGGTTGGTGACAGCACTCGTACCTAAACCGTAATTTGCAAATCTATCCTCAAAACCGGAAGTGATTTGATAAGCCTTATGATTTGCGAAACCGATATCTATCAAATAGTTTAGGTTAACACTTTGCCTCCACATTTCCAGCTGGAAGGCTTGTCCCGTTTTTTCGTAGAAGTCTGCACGAGCCTTATAACCCATTGGAGTCCAAGACCAGGTTGGGATCGTAGACCATTGTAAAGAGTTCTGGAGGAATAGACCTTGGGTATTATTCTTACCCGCCTGAGTGGTCCAACCGTTCCCTAAATTATTATTATAGAAGAAAGGAAGCCAGAATACCGTTGTACCTCCTACCTGGAATCTGACGTTAGTTCCAACAACAGTCCTATCCTGGTAGAGCACTACCTTATCTACTTTGAAAGAATAATGTGGCTTCTCCGCATTACATGATGTGAAATATCCCATCTCCAACATGTAACGTTTATCATCTAATTTTTTGACCTTCTCTCCGAAAAAATATGCGGGAGCAACTGTGCCCTTAGTATTATAGACAACACCCTTATCCAATCTATAATCATAGATGAATTTATCCCCGGTGATCTTTGCACGGCCGTCCTCGAATTTGATCCCGCCTTCTGCATACACTTCTTGGCGATCCGAATCCACGGATATTGTTTCCGCTTCCAGACTTCCTGATCTAAGTTTGATACGAACTCTACCTCTTAAGACCAATACTCCGCCCTTAGTTTGGTCCACTCTCATGAGTTCACCTTCTGCGGCGTTCTCGATTACCATTGGTAGATCTTTCTTAGATGTTCCGGCTAACGCGGCGAAATCGGGCTTATTGTCTTCCTTCTCCGCTAAAGCGGCTTTTAATCTTTTACGTCTAGTGTAGATGGAACCTTCTCTGGACAGACCCAGGTTTTCCAACTGCTCATCCACTTCTCTTTCGCTCAGAACTTCGATGGATTTGTTTAAAAGGCGGTTTCTGGTCTTAACAACCGACCTTTGGGTATCGTCTTCGGAGTTGGTATCACCCGCAGAACCCCGAGGGCCTAGGTCGACCGGCTGCCCCCATAGCAAGGTAGGCAAAAAAAGTAAAAATAGACAATTTCGGATCCAGGGGCGCATTCCGATCTAAGCCACACTATTGTGTAAGGTCAGCCCTGCATCACTAATTTGTAGAAGGAAAGCACTGAGATCCCAAGAAGTATCCGATACCAGCCAAACCCGGTAAAGGAATGGGTTTGTAAGTATTTAAGGAACCATTTGATCACGAAAAAACAAAGTAAAAAGGAAAGAACAAAACCCAAACTTAAGATAGGAAAATTCTCCCAATTTAACACTGACCTATGTTTGAATAATTTATAAGCTCCTGCTAAGAATAAAACTGGGACTGCAACGAAGAAGGAAAACTCTGCGGAACTTCTGGTATCCTTTCCTAAAAATCTGGCGGTCACTATTGTTGCTCCCGATCTGGAAACTCCAGGGATCAGGGCTAAACATTGAAAAATACCGATTAGAATTGCATCCTTTGTTCCGATAGGCTCGCTTGTTTTGATCTTTTCTCTTTTTTGGAACCAGAACTCAGAGGCTAGGATCAAAATTCCTCCAACAAGCCAAGCTCCTCCCAAAATCGCCAAAATATCTTCTCTTGCTTTGATCTTATCTAAAAATCCTCTAAATAAGAATCCAGCACCCATAATAGGCAAAAATCCGATCGTAACTCTGGTTAAAAATAGGAAGCCTTCCTTGTTTTCCTCTTTGCGGAGAAGGTAACGTACTGCAGATCTTCCCTGATCTAAGAACTTTTCCCGATATAGAACAACCACTGATAGGATCGCTCCACTTTGGATGAATATATCGAATAAGTCGTCAAAATCCGCTCCTTCTGAAAAAGGATAGAAGGAGGAAAATAAGAAAAGGTGTCCTGTGGAGGACACCGGTAAGAATTCCGTAATCGCTTCAATTACGCTACGGAAGATTGCGTTTAGATATGAATTCAAATCGTTGAAAAATTTCTTTTTTTACTTAGTAGCTTCAGGAGCCGGTGTAGGAGGAGTAATCTCCGGAGCCTTGGTCTCCTCGGCTTTAGGAGCCTCTTCCTTGCTCAATTCAGGGAAGCTAAATTCTTTATCTAGATATTTTTCAAGATCGAACTTATCGTTATGTTTGATAGCGACAGTTTCTTTAATTCTATCTAGAACAGATTTATAAACTTCTTCCGATTTTCTGCCTTTGATCTGAGCTCTTGCAGCATCATAACACTGCTCCAAAGTTAGAGACTCTGCTTGTTTGTATTTAGTACGGAGTTCTTGGCAACCTTGGTTTAATTCTTGCTCGGTGATCTTAATTCTGGATTCGATCTGCTCGGCGATATACATTCCGTAAATCAACTGCATCTCTTGGAACTTTAAGATTTCTTTAATATCGGATCTTTTGCTGAAACCACTTTTGTCTGCGGCCGATTTAACAACCATCATCTCATGATAACGATCGAAAAACTTTCTTTTTCTGAACTCGTTTCTGAGTTGAAGAAAGCTTTGAGGAACTTTGCTTTCTTCTTCGGTTAAAAATTTAATAACGTTCTTTTTTTCGATGTTTTGAGTACGGCTTAAAGTATCTAAAGCTGTGTCGAATGCACTTTCAAAACCTGCAGTAGTGATCTTATTGCCGTCGATGGACTCGATAACCGGAGTCCCGTCTCCACAATAAGCGAATGAGAAAAAAGATAAGAGTAAAGTGAGTGAGAAATATAGCTTTTTCATCTGTGTTGGAATTCCTACGCAAAAAATAGGAGAACCGGGCCTGGCGTCCATTACTTTTTGTCGGGTAACATTTCCGTTAAGAAGTACACAAGTTTCACAAGTTTGTCCTTTTGATTGGCTTTCCCCGGAACATATATTAGGACATTCGGTTCTCTAGGATTCATGGTAAGACCCATCCGAGCGGAGATCAAGTTTACGATTTTGTCATAACTGCCTAAGAAATGTGTTCCTAATTTTAGTCGGATTTCCTCCCCTAACTCGGATACAGATTCAAAGCCTAAAACAGACGCCAAGGTCCTGATCTTCTCCAACATTAAGAAAGTTTTCGCCTCTTCCGGAGGCTCACCGAATCGATCCGTCATTTCCTGGGTGACTTCTTCTATTTCGTCCAGGTCTCTTGCGCCTTCAAATCGTTTGTAAAATTCTATTTTCTGTCTTGTATCCGGTATGTAAGATTCAGGTATGAAGAAGTTAGAATCCAAATTGATAGCAGTACGAACTTCGATTTTGACTTCTTCTCCTTTGATCCTGGCGATCGCTTCTTCCAACATCTGCACATACAGATCGAAGCCCACTTCCATGATATCACCGGATTGTTCTTTGCCTAAAAGATTTCCCGCTCCCCGGATCTCCAAGTCTCTCATCGCAACCTTAAATCCGGAACCTAGTTCTTGGTATTCATAGATTGTGTTCAGACGTTTTTCGGCATCTTCCGTTACCACTCTGTCTTTAGGAAGAAGAAGGTATGCAAACGCTTTTCGGTCACTTCTTCCTACCCTGCCTCGGATCTGATACAATTGAGAAAGACCGAATAGATCCGCTCTTTTTACGATCAGAGTATTCACATTTGGGATATCAATCCCGGATTCTATGATGGTAGTGGTGACCAGAATATCAAATTTACGCGCGTAAAAATCCACCAAAGTTTCTTCGATCTCGTCCTCAGTCATCTGGCCATGAAGAACTCCGATGGCTGCCTCAGGTACGATCTCGTTTAATCTTTTAGTCTCTTGTTCAATAGATTCTACTCTATTATAAAGATAGAATACTTGTCCTTCTCTAGCAAGTTCCGTGCGGATTGCGTCTCTTAGGACCTCTTCGTCCTCTTCGATCACATACGTTTCCACACTTTGTCTATTCTTAGGAGGAGTCGCAATGATAGAAAGTTCTCTAATCCCGGTCAAAGCCATATGAAGCGTGCGCGGTATCGGAGTCGCAGTCAAAGTCAGAACATCCACAAGGTTTTTGATCTTCTTTATGGATTCCTTATGGTTCACTCCGAATCTTTGCTCTTCATCTATGATAAGTAATCCCAGATTTTTAGGTTGGACTGAATTTGCCAAAACCGCATGAGTCCCGATGAGCATATCCACTTTTCCGGAAGCAAAACGTTTCAGAACGTCTCGAGTCTCCGCCGCAGTCCTAAGTCGAGAAACGAGTTCCACAGTGATCGGATAGTTCTCAAATCTCTTTTTCATATTATTATAATGTTGTAAGGCAAGGATTGTGGTAGGAGCAAGCATCAGAATCTGCTTGCCAGCCATCGCCACCTTGAATGCGGCACGGATAGCAACTTCCGTTTTTCCGTAACCTACATCTCCGCAGATCAGACGATCCATAGGTTTTATAGATTCTAGATCTTTTTTAACGGCTTCTATCGCTTCAATCTGATCAGGGGTTTCCTCGTATTCGAATTCAGCTTCGAACTCTTCTTGGTAAATTGTATCGGGAGGAAAAGCATACCCTTGTAATTTGATCCGATTGGAATACATATGGACCAAATCTTCCGCGAGACCTTCGACCGCTTTCTGGACTCTGTCCTTTGTTTTTTTCCAAGTACTTTTACCAAGACTGTCTAATCTTGGTCTCTCGGTCCCACCTATGAATCTTTGGACCAAAGAAATCTGGTCCAAAGGAACAAATAACGTGTCACCGCCATAATATTCTAATTTTAGAAAGTCCCTTTCTTTTCCGCCCGCATTTACTCTTTCTATTTTGAGGAATTTTCCGACCCCGTGGTTTACATGAACCACGAAATCCCCTTCTTTCAGGTCTAGAAAACTTTGGATGGCCTTGCTGTTCTGTTTTTTGAACCTGGTCTTACGTTTGTATTCCCTTCCGAATACATCATTCTCCGATAAGAATAAAAGTTTTTCGTCTTCCCATAAGAAACCGTTTCTTATTTCAGAAACCGCTAAATACACTTCTTCTTTCGATTTATTAGGGAGAAGAATAGGTTCAGGTTCGGAAGCTTCCTGGTTTAATAAACGAATTCCTTCCGATTCGAAAAGTCCTAATAATCTTTGGGTTTGAGCCTCGAATGAAGAAGTAAGGATGATCTTCCATTCGCCTTCCGTTTTCAAATCTTTCAGTTTTTCCCGGACTTCTCTAATCTTTCCTTTAAAAGAAGGAGCCTGATGCAAAGGACAGACCAGATCTTCTCCCTTACTTGGTGGAAGTTGTGTAAATTTAATACCGGTTAGGTTTTCTAAAATTTCAGATTCGTCTTTATCTCTTAAAAGAAAAGAAGGAGGAGCGCATAAGATCTCTTTACTTCTTTTTTCGTATAAAGCATCATATTCTCTCAATAGATGAGAATATCTTTCTTTTGCCCCATTAGGATCCGGAAAAATTAGGCCAGGTTTAGATTTAAAAAAAGATAATATTCCCTTGTTTTCCCGGACCATCGGAATCAATTCTTCGTAATAAGTCCCGCCTGCATCATCCGGGATCTCAGGTAAATGAAGAGATTTGTCTGCATTTGTGATCAGATTTCTATACTGCTCTTTTTGAGAATCCGTCAGAATAAATTCATCTGCAGGAAGTAAAAATGCTTCTTCCAGATTTTCCAAAGATCTCTGGGTTTCCGGATCAAATGTTCGAATGGATTCTATTTCATCTCCGAAAAAATCGATCCGAATAGGATCAGCGGAGAAGGAAGAAAATACATCCAAGATTCCTCCCTTCAAACTAAACTCACCGAATGCTTGGCACATATCCACTCTGTGATAGCCAAGTCGGATAAGATCTCTCATTAGATTTTCAGGTTGGATCTCCTGCCCTAATTTTACGGACAAAGACCTTTCCATCAAGGCGGAAGCTTCCGGAAGAGTTTTCAAAAATCCGGAAACAGAAGTGAATACTAAAACTTTTTCTCCGGATAAGATACGAGCGAGAGCCTGTATCCTCTCTCTTTTCATTTCCCCCGGATACCGCATATACTCGTAAGGCAAAACTTCCTGGCCCGGAAGATAACAAACCAGATCCGGCTCTAAATAACTTAAAGATTCCCTATATAAAAACTCCGATTCTGTGTTCGTGGGAGAGATTACAATTTTGGAATTTTTCTGGGACTGGAATATAACGGAAGATAGAAGAGAGTGAACTGAATTAGGAACGGAAGAAATTTTAACATTCTCTTTTGCAGAAGAGAAAAGATCCTCCAGAGATTTTTTCCAATCGGATTGAGTGGAAACAGACTTAGCCATATTAAATCAAGATACCTTTACGGTTATATTATCGATCAATCTTATCTGCCCTAAAAAGGCAGCTACAGCGAGAAGCACTTCTCCCTTTAGAATAGAAAGTTCTTCTAATGTATTCGCATCCAATACTTCCAGATAATCCGTTTGTATTTTAGAAGAAGAATCTAAGACATCTTTCATCACTGTCAGAACTTCTGCAGGATCTTTTTCCCCTTGTCGGATCAGGCTTTCACCCAAACGTAAAGCTCGGATTAATAGTAATGCTTCTTCTTTTTCAGGTCCGGTCAAACGAGCGTTTCTGGAACTAAGTGCCAAACCTTCCGGGGAGCGAACCGTATCCACTCCTATGATCTCCATAGGAAAACCGAGTGCTCTAACAAAATCTTTTACAACCAGATATTGTTGGTAATCCTTCTTACCGAAATAAGAACGATCCGCAGGAATTATATGGAATAAACGAGAAAGGACCAAAAGAACACCTTCAAAATGTCCAGGCCTAGTAGTAGCATCCAGATTTTTCATCAAATGAGGAATACGTAATTCTACTTTAGGGATCCCACCCGGATACATCGTATCCTTGTCCGGTAAAAATACAAGATCCACCTTGGATGATTTACAAATTTCTAAATCACCTTCCGTATTGATCGGATATTTTGCATAATCTTCAGGATCGTTGAATTGAGCGGGATTTACAAAAATAGAAACCACTGTTTTGGAATTTTCGGAAGCCGAACGAACGAATAAATTCGAATGCCCTTCATGCAAAAATCCCATGGTAGGAGCAAAACCCACTGAAAGTTTTTCGGACTTCCAGGAGAGTATTTGGTTTCTGACTTCGTTTGGATCCTTGGATACGATCATGGTTTACTATTTTGAGAAAGACGCACTTTTACTGAATTTCCATGTTCTTCATCCAAACCTTCGAATTCGGAGAGAACTTTTACGTACGGATATAATTTTTCTAAAGAGTCCCTGGTCACCTCTTGGTAGGTCACTCTTTTTAAAAAAGTAAGAACACCTAGGGAAGAAAAGATCCTACTTCCCCCTGCTGTAGGAAGAATATGATTTGTTCCGCTAATATAATCCCCCATGGCAACTGGAGAATAAGGCCCTAAAAATACGGAGCCCGCATGTTTGATCTTTTTGAATAATTCCTGATAATTTTTAGTTTGGATCTCCAGGTGCTCAGGAGCATACAGATTAGAGAAGTTTACACATTCTTCTAAATTAGGAAAAACTAATATCCAACTTTCATTTTCTATCGATGCTCTTTTGATAGATTCTCTTTTAGGTCTTTCTTTTAATGCCTTATCTATTTCAGCAGAGACTTTTTTTGCAAATTCCAAAGAATCAGTGCAAAGAATTGCTGCGGAATCCTCTCCATGTTCTGCTTGGGAAAGTAGATCTGCCGCTACCCAATTTGGATTTGCAGAATCGTCTGCGATCACAAGAACTTCACTTGGACCGGCGGGACTATCTATTCCGATCACACCTTGTCCGCTTAATAAAACTTTTGCAGCAGTCACAAATTTGTTCCCAGGTCCGATCACAAATTCGGAACGAGGGATCGTTTCCGTTCCATAAGATGCGGCCGCAATTCCTTGCGCACCACCCACAGTTACGATCGCATCCGCGCCTGCAATTTTTGCGGCAGCATACAATCCGTCAGGGATCCCATCTTTTTGTGGAGGAGTAACTATCTGAATATGTTTTACACCCGCAATTTTCGCAGGGATCACTCCCATCAAAATGGTAGAAGGATATAATGCTTTTCCACCGGGAGCATATACCGTCACAGACTCTATTGGAGTATAACGAATTCCTAATGTATTTCCGGAGACATTTACATCTAGGTTGGGAGGAATTTGAGCCTTATGGAATGTTTCAATATTCTCTTTGGCCTTTTCTAATGCGGCCTTAAGCTCCGGGTCCACTTTTCCATTCCATTCCGAGACTGGATGAACCAATTTTTCAGGTTTGAGTCCGTCGAATTTTTGGGTGAGCTCATAAACTGCCTTATCCCCACCTTCTTTCACTTGGTCCAAAATGGGACGTACCAGGGCCAAAGTATCATTTAGATCCTGCTTTGCTCTCTGGAGAATGGGTTCTAAGGAAAAATCCTTGCCTACTTCCCTGATACGAATGCTCATACGGACATTTTTTTTCTTTGCCCGGACTTAGCATCCCGAAAATCCTGGGAACTCTTAAACGCCTATGAAAGTTTTCTGTCTGAACTGTAATGGAATCCGATCCGCCTGGGGTAAGGGCCTAGGGGATGTAATCTCTTCCGAAAAACCCGATTTTGTATGTTTCCAAGAAACAAAGGCACAACCGGACCAACTCAGTTCGGAAATTTGGGAAAAACTGGGATACAAGGCATACTTCCATTCCGCTGTTAAAAAAGGTTATTCTGGAGTTTCTATTTGGAGCAAACAAGAACCTAAAAAAGTAACGTATGGATTGGGCCTGGATGAATTCGATAAAGAAGGAAGAAGTGTCCTCGTCGAATTCGATTCATACGCTATCTGGACAGTATATTTTCCTTCTGGAACCACAGGTGACGTAAGGCAAGCTGCCAAGATGAGATTTTTGGATGAATTCCTAAAAATTTCCGCAAAGTTAAAAAAGAAACATTCCAATATCATTCTATGCGGTGATGTAAATATCGCTCATACTGAAATAGATATACATGATCCGAAAGGAAATGCAAAGAATAGCGGTTTCCTTCCGGAAGAAAGAGCCTGGGTGACTAAATTTCTTTCCACAGGTTGGGTAGACAGTTTTAGGGAATTATATCCGACTAAACAAGAATATACATGGTGGACTTTCAGAGCCGGAGCAAGAGGGAATAATAAAGGTTGGAGGATCGATTACTTCTTCGTGACTCCCGAGCTTAAATCCAAACTCAAAAAACTCACAGTGAAAAAAGATCCTATTCTTTCAGATCATGCGGCGATGATCTTAGAAGTAGATCTTCCTAAAAAGTAAAATTACTTTTTAGGAAGTGTTAGATCTATCTTTGGAAGATTCTTTTTTAAAAATTCAGAAAGTTCCGATTCGAATACCAAAACAGTATCCGTAATCCGTTCAGAAGATTTGGATTTTACCACTTTCTTATCCAAAAGTTTTCCGGAGAATAATAACGGTTCCTTCCAAAAAGGAACACGTATCTCGATTACAGCGTTGCTTCCTTCCGGATCCGGATGAAAACGATCTAAGGTAAAGCTAAGTGCCGTACCTTGGATGCCCTCCCAAGTAGCTTGAAAATCTCCGGAAGAAGAATGCACCTGCACCGGAACCTTTACGGTTTCAAAAAACCTAGTTTTGAATTCCTGTACTATTTTATCCAATATAGCCATTTCTATCTCTATATATCGTTTATTAAGTTATAAGACTTAGTGCGATGCAAACAAATTTCCAATTTTAGGAAAAAAATGAAGAAGATTCGTTACAATCTAAGAAAAAAAGATGAAATAAGACCCCGGTTGGTCCTAAGCCCAATGGTTTAATCTTTGAAGACAGTGCTTCTATTTCTTCCATCTTCTTTGGATTTATAGAGTGCCTTGTCTGCTTCTTCCAAAAACTTTTTGCTTTCTTTATCTTTTCCGGACATACGAGTGCTGATCCCGATACTCACGGAAACAAATTCGGAAGTTTGGGAAGCTTCATGAGAGATCTTTAGTTCTTGGACGCGAGTTCGGATATTCTCCGCCACGATCATCGCTTTCTCCGAATCGGTTTCAGGCAAGATCACCGCAAACTCTTCTCCACCATAACGAGCGGGAAAATCCCCTGCTCTTCTTGCAGTATTTTTTAAAACACCTGCAACCTGACGGATACATTCATCCCCAGCTTGGTGACCGTATGTATCATTATACTTTTTGAAAAAATCTATATCTAATAAAAGTAAAGAGATCGGTTTTTCGGAACGACATGCTCTCTTCCATTCTACTTCTAAGATCTCGTCGAAAAATCTTCTATTCCAAATTCCGGACAGACCGTCTGTTCTAGAGACTCTAAGCAAAGTTTGATACGCTTCCGAAAGTTTGTCCGTAATCTCTTCTAGGTCTCTTTCTCTTTGTTTTCTTTGGAGCATCTCATGACGAAGTCTTAAAGTAGATCGAACCCTTGCTCTTAATTCATGAGCATCAAAAGGTTTTGTAACGTAATCGATTGCACCTAATTCAAAAGCGGACTCCAAGGTTTGTGTATCATGGATTGCAGTGATGATAATAACAGGTAAGTCCGAAAATTCTTCCTTAGAACTTAAGGTACGAAGAATGTCCAAACCGTTCATTCCTCCAGGTAGAAGAATGTCCAAAAGTAAAAGTGAAATATCTTTTTTGTTTTCAGGGTTTCCTTGTAGGCCTAACCATTCCAAGGCGGTTTCGGGAGATTGGGTGGAAATCACATCCCCGTATCCTGCTTTTTTAAGGATCCTTTCTACGAGCTGGCAGTTTTCAGGTGCATCGTCCAGAATGAGAATTTTGTCCGATTCGCCAATCGTCGCGGATGATTCGCTTTTTTCTTTCGTGGGTCCGAACATTTTAACTGGCTTAATTCATCCGACGAGTCTTTTCAATTAGAGCAACTTAGCTGGAAGAATTTTCCAAACCTTTTCTAAAAGTTCCGAAAAGAAAGCGGTTTTTTTAGGGTTTTCAACCTATTTTCAGGCGACGAAAAGCGGATTCTGGAATAATTTAGAGCACCGAGGGAGGTTCCTTTGGAACAGAAAATATCTAGAAAACAAATCCTTGGCCTGGGTGCAACTACCATGGCTCTACTTGCAAGCTCCTCCGTTTTAGGGCATGACCACGGAGATAAAAAAACTTCTAAAAAGAAGAAGGCCGACAAAATTTCCGTGCCTGGTTCCGCGATTGAAGCCTCCTCTGCTTGCATTTTAAAAGGCAGAGTTTGTATCAATATGTGTGTGGACATGTTGGCAGAAGGTCATAAGGAAATGGCGGATTGCCTTAGATCTGTAGAAGAGACAGTGGCACTTTGCGACGCATTCGTTGTATTGTCTTCATTAGGTTCTGCTTCTACTAAAAAATTAGCGTCCATCTGTTTGGAGTCTTGCGAAAGATGTGCAGTTCAATGTGATAAACACGCAGACCATCACGAAGAATGTAAGGCATGTTCCGAAGCCTGCAAATCTTGTATTTCCGAATTCAAAAAGTTGCTAGCCGCTTAATACGAGAACTCTATTTGGAATCGGGTTCCTGGAGCCGAAGTATTGATGTCCAATTTTGCCTTCAACTGTTTGGATAAGATCCGGATCAGTTGTAAACCTAAGGTTTCTTTGGCTTCAATCTGAGGATAATCCGGGATCCCCTTTCCATCGTCCCCGACCTCTAAATGAAATATCCCATTTCCGGATTTTGCTTTTATATAGAACTGACCCTTTTTCTTTTCTGAATAAGCATACTTAATTGAATTTGTAGCGATCTCATTGATCATCATTCCGATCGGAAGTGCTTTCTCCACCGCCAAACTTAAATTTCCTACATCTACTACTCTTCCGATCTCTGCACCTATTCCATAAACATTCCAAAGATTATCCAATAATTTATCCACATAAGAACCTAGGCCGATCTCTGCCAGATTTTTAGAATTATAAAGTTCGTTATGAACTAGAGACATGGAATAGATCCTACTTTCGGTATCCCTAAGTTCTCGAGTTACTTCTTTGTTCTTTGCGTAATTCGCTTGGAGGTTTAGAAGGCTCGCCATGATCTGGAGATTGTTTTTTACTCTATGATGGATTTCCTGGAGAAGAGCTTCTTTATCTCTCAATGATTGTATTAAATTATCTTCGGACTGTTTCCATTTAGTCATATCCACTAAGATTGCAAGGACCACTTCTTTTCCTTCTAATCTGAATCTATAAGAAGTAATCTCCATTAGGAGCGGTGTTCCTTCCTTGGATCTATGCACATGTGTTTCCGGAATATTTTTACCGTTATGAAGAGCTAAATACTGCCTACGCTCTCCGGAAGAAGTTCCAATAAACAGATCCGAAAATTTCATATGAAGTAATTCTTCCCTATCATAACCATAAATACGTTCAGTTTCTTGGTTTAGATCCAAAACACTTTCGCATTCATAATTATACAAAACGATCGGATGAGGATTATGTTCGAATATAAGCCTATATCTTTTTTCATTTTCTTTAATCAAGAACGCCTGCTCTTCCAATTTGGATAACATGTCCTGTCTTTCTATTGCATAAAGAATAGATCTAAAAAGAAGATGAGAATCGAATTTTCCTTTGATCAGATAATCTTGGCCACCCGACTGTAAGGCTTCCATCGCAACAGTTTCGTCCTGGGTCCCGGAACAGATCACGATAGGTATCTTAGGATGAGATTTTTTAATAGCTTCGAAACCATCCAAACCGAAACTATCCGGCAATGTCAGATCCAAAAGAATACAATCTATCTCCTCTCCATGATCTTTCAATACTTCTAAAGCATCAGCAACTGTAGGAGAATGTTTCAAACGTACCCCGGAAGGGTCTGCTTCTTTTAAAAATATCTCGAACAAACGGGAATCGTCCTCGTTGTCCTCTACTACTAAAATTTGTTTTACCCGAACGGATACTACTCTTGCATTCATTTTGGTGGTAACCTCGAAGTTTTGAACCAATAGATGCGTAACGTATCCATTGCTTCCAAAAAATTATCGTATTCCACCGGTTTCTGTATATATGAGTTCGCGTGTAAATTGAAAGTGGCTATAATATCCCTTTCAGATCCGGAAGTAGTCAATACCACAACAGGGATCCTTTTGTATTCAGGATCCGATTTAAGTTCCTCCAAAACTTCCAATCCGTTCTTTTTAGGAAGGTTCAGATCTAAAAGGATCAGATCAGGGCGCCTTGCTCCTACGAATTCACCTTCTCCTTTTACGAAGTCGATCGCTTCCTCTCCGTCTTTTGCTACAAAAAGTCTTTTTTCCGATTTAAGATCGTTCAATGCTTCTATGGTGAGGCGAACATCCGCAGGATTGTCCTCTACCAAAAGAATATCAAAATATTGTTTAGAAGAAGCACTCATAATTAAACCTCTGGCAGGGAGAAAAAAAACTCGGACCCTTTTCCAACGGAAGACTGGACCCAAATTTTTCCGCCGTGATTTTCTACGATTTTTTTGCAAATAGACAACCCGATCCCTGTTCCGGGATATTCCGATCTTGTATGCAATTTTTGGAATATGATAAAAATACGATCGAAGTATTTGGAATCCATACCTATCCCGTTATCGGCAACCGAAAACACGTTAGCGCCGGGGACATTTTTGACTTTGATCCGGATCTCCGGACTTCTAGTTGGAGAACGGAACTTGATCCCGTTGGAGATCAGATTACTGAATAAACGCCTAATCTGGTCTTGGTCCGCATACACTTCCGGAAAAGGACCTTCTAAAACCAGATTCGCCTTGGTTTCCTGTATTACGGAAGAAAGATCCTTTTTTATCTCGTCCAAAATCAGATTCGTATTCCCTTTTGATTTTTTTACGGAATCGGAACCCACTCTGGAATAACTCAAAAGGCTTTCGATTAACCCCTGTTGTCTTTTTGCGGCTTCTACAGATACATGGATGAATTCCCTCATCTCGGGTTTTATTTCTTCCGAAAATTTTCTCTCCAATAATTGCAGATAACTTGCGATAGTCCTAAGCGGTTCTTGTAGATCGTGAGAAGCAATATATGCAAATTGTTCCAGCTCTTTATTCGTTTTCGCTAAACCATAAAGTGCTTCTTCTAGGGATTTTCTGGATTCTATTTTTTCGGAAATGTCCCGATTTACCATGATAAGCCCCGGAACCAGATAACCTTCTGCATTAATCTTTTTGAAATTACTTTCGATCGTGATTTTTCTACCGGATCTTAAGGTATGGATCAGCTCCCTTTTGGAAGCTCCAAGGTTTTTCCAATCTTCCATAGCGGATTTGTAATTTTCCTCGGAGATCCAATCCTCTTCAAAAAGAGAAGTATAATGTTTTCCTAAACATTCCCCCTCTTCTACCTCGTACATTTTCGCGGCATAACTATTATAATAAGTGATTTTCATATCACCGTCTAATGCGATGATCGCATCGTTGATTTGAGAGATAACTTCCAAATTAAAACGATTTTCTTTTGTCATCTTAACTCTTTCAGAAACATCGATTGCGGAGGCCAGAACCGCCTCAGTTTCTTGGAATTGGATGGGGGATGAAACTATATCTAAATAAATGATACTTCCGTCTTTTCTAATATGTTTCAATTCTTGGAAGAAATTCAGACCGGTTTTTAGTCCCTTGATCTTCTCCCTCATCGACTCCCTATCTTCCGGAAGCCTAAGATCCGAAACGTCTTTTCCAATAAATTCTTTTTCAGAATATCCATAAGTCTGGATAGCTGTTTGGTTCACCGCCAGTATCTGAAGAGAAGATCTTTCAAATACGAACATGATCTGAGGATTATTTTGGAATAAATTCCGATACTTCTCCTCGTTCTTACGAATTCTATCCTCGTATTCTTTTCGATCGGAAATATCATAAACAATTCCTAATATTTCTTGGATACGACCGTTCTTCCCTATCCTTGGATACATTCTCGTTTCCAAGAGAAGACCATTCTGATTCGTATGATAGATACTCTCTTCTCCCTGAAGAGATTTAGAGAATGCTTCCATGACCTCGGGTCTATTCCCTGCCCGTTCAAAAATGGTTTTGCCTACCACTTCCTTAGGATTGATCTTTAATCTTTCTAATCCTTTTCCGTCGGCGAGTATGATCCTTCCTTCCGGAGAAATGGAAAATACAACAACCGGTAACGCACCTATCAGTGTCTGAAAATCTACAGTACGTTTTTCTAATATGTCTTCCGCGATCCTACGATCCGTAATATCTAAAGAAACTCCTACGAGTCCTCTTATGTTTCCGTCATCCCCGATCGCGGGAGAGATCCTTACGGCAAAATGCCTTCCTAAAAAAACCGTTTCTGCACTGATCTCTTTCCCTGAAAGTACTAACCTTAGAGCGTCCGTTTGTTCCAGACTACGGACAGTCCCGTCTTCTTCCCTTAATTCTGCGTTCCATTCATGTTGTACAAAGTTAGTCCCTATGAATGCGCTTGAATCCAAACCAAGCATGTCTAACGCCTTGCCCGAGGCGAAGTTCATGAGCCCGGTTTCGTCAGCGGAAAATAATACGATGGGAGAATTGGAGAGGATATAATCCAGTAAGGACTTGGGATTGCCTGGGCTTGAATCTGAAATAATAGTAGAACGAGAACCCATAAATAGATCCGCCCGGAATAGATATTCCGGGCAGAGGCCTCTAATTATGGCGAAATATAGATATTTTCAAGCATATTTCGACTTTTTATGGAGTTTGTGGAATTGGTATCCCACAAGGGATGCGTTAGATGATCTCTATCGTCTCAATTACCACTGGCTGGAGAGGACGATCTCCTGGAGCGGTAGGAGTTTCGGAGATACTTTGGACTATGTCTTCTCCCTCACTCACATGGCCAAAAACCGCGTGGCGATTGTCTAGATATAGATTGTCTCTCACATTGATGAAAAACTGAGAACCACCAGTATTCGGTCCTGCGTTTGCCATGGAGATCGTATACTTTTTGTTTTTAAGTTCTGGATGAAACTCGTCTTGGATCTTATACCCCGGTCCACCAGTTCCGGTTCCTTGAGGGCAACCGCCTTGTATCATAAAGTTTGCAATAATTCTGTGAAAGATCAGGCCATTATAAAAGCCTTTTTGAGCCAATTGGATGAAATTCCCGGCAGTGATCGGAGCCTTCTCATCTTCCAATAAAACGGAGAAGGTCCCGCGGTTGGTGGTAAACTTAGCAGTTGCCATAAATATCCTCAAAGTCCAAATTCTCAACAATGTCCGTATAAGCAACCAAATAGGTATCCTAGATTAGGAAGAACGCATTCGACTTGTTTTCAATATAGAATGCCGTTGTTCCGATAATTTAACGGAGGATTTCCAGAATCTACTTTCCGCTAGACGGATCGATTTTTTAGCTTTCTAAAAGAGAATTTTTATTCCGGAACTTCCTTAGGAACAAAATGCCATCATCTACAAAATACATTCCGTTCGGACCAAATGGTGCGGTCGCCTTCTGGGCCAGAGCAAAGGATCAGGTTCAAAACCAGGACGAATTAAGAGCCTGGGCAGATCTGGGGATCAAAACTGTAGTCTGCGTATTCTCGGAAAAAGGTTCTTCATTAGTTACTAATTTAGAAGAAGTTTTGCATGCAGGAGAATGGAAATTATTCGCATTAGAAATTCCTCCCGGACCTGAAACAAACGAGTCGGTATTCTACTCTGCTTGGAAATTAATCTCAGCAGCAGCCAAATCTAATATCTTATTTTTAATCCCCGAAGAATTAGAAGAAAGATGGGAAGTGATACTTTCCAAAATGGTAATTTCTTCTTATCCACATATCGCCTCCGGTGAGTTAGGTGCTTGGTTTCCTAGCTTACAAGGAGAAGCAGAGGCGACATTCTTAGGAGAATTTAAAACCTATGCTTCCCGCAAAAAAGCTCCTAAAGAAATTCCCGATTCTAGCAGAGGAGAATTTTCTCTTTTTCTAAAAGAACTTCCTTTGGCAGTTTCCGGAATCGAACTAGGAGTTTTCAAAAACGGTCATAAAGATTCCAACGGAAAGAAGAAGGTCCCGAAATTCCAAGAGGCAGAGAATTTCCGCACACTAGAAAGTAAGCCTGTAATTTCATTTGATACGGTATTCTCGGGAGAAAAACAGGAGACTGAAACTACGGAGACTGTTTCAGAAGCACCACAACCTCCTGTAATATCAGAAAAGAAGAATATTCCAAAAAAAGAATCCACCCCCAACCCTTCTGCGGATATGGGAGATTTAGCAACGACCGCGAAATTCCCTCTTCAGCTAAAATTGATGGCGGTGATCTCTCTTTTACTCACTGTTACGGTTTCCACGGTTATTTTATATGCGTCTAGCGAGTTCAAAAAGAATTACGAAGTCAGAGTATTAGAGACTAACTTTTCTTTGGTGAATATTTTAGGGATCAAAGTAAAATCGGATCTAAAAGATATTCGAGATAAAGGAAAAACTCTCACGGAAAAACTTTTGGATCCGAAGGGTCCAGGTGCTTATGCGGATCTATTTTTCAGGAACGAACCTGATTTCCTTTTAGCGGGGATTTATTCCGCAGAAGGAGATAAGCTTAAAAAAAGAACGGTTCTTTATAATGATTCCTACTTGGAAGGGATTTCTTCTAATAGAGATGAATTAGATGCAGCAGTTTCCCAAAAAGAATCTTCTTTTTTAAAGACGATCCAATCAGGCGGAAGAATAGACAATCTCACCGCTAATTTTAAAGAGCCTACTTTTTCTATTTCAGTATATGATTCCCAAAGTAAGTCTATTTTACTCTATATCATCAGAGCAGAGAGACTATTATCCGTATTCCAAAAACAAGATATTAACGTGCCATTTTTGATCAACGGAGACGGAGATCTCATCGCACATTACGATCTCCAACTTCTTGCGGCCCAAACAAATTGGTCGGATCTCCCTATTTTCGAGACCATGCTTTCTTCCGTAAGAGAGGACAGCCAACAAACTAGATATGAGGATTCAACTAAGACTAGATATTACGGTTCTTACCAAAAACTAGGTTTTGGTGGAGCAGGAGTAATCGTATCCGTTCCGGAAGAAAAAGTTTTTGAGATGGTATATCGTATCCAGACCAAAAACCTTTTAATCATGGCGATCGCACTTTGTGTCGCACTTATCATCGTATTCTTCTTAGCCAGAACCATTACCATTCCGGTATTAAAACTTCTGACTGCAACGGTAGAGATTGCCAAAGGAAATTTCAGGATAGGGATCAAGTCTTCCACAAGGGACGAGATCGGCGTTCTAACGGATTATTTCGTAAGTATGGGAAAAGGTCTGGAAGAAAGGGAAAAGGTGAAGGACGCACTTGGCCGTTTCGTAAACAAAGAGATCGCCGAAATGGTCCTGAACAAGGAACTCACTCTGGGTGGGGAAAGAAAGATGTGTGCTATCTTCTTCTCGGATATTCGTTCCTTCACAGCTATATCGGAAAAACTACAACCGGAAGAAGTAGTAGAATTCTTAAACGAGTACATGACCGAGATGGTTCGTTGTGTGAACGATACCCATGGGATTGTGGATAAGTTTATCGGTGACGCGATCATGGCAACCTGGGGAGCAGTTCGCACCTCGGAACAAGACGCAGAAAATGCAGTGAACGGCGCACTTTTAATGAGAGCGGCACTTATTAAGTTTAACGAAGGAAGAGGCGGAGATAAAAAACCGATCATCCGTATCGGTTGTGGTCTTAATTTTGGACCGGTGATCGCAGGTCAGATCGGTTCGGAAGAAAGATTAGAATATACCGTAATCGGTGACGCAGTGAACCTCGCCTCTCGAGTGGAAGCGTTGAACAAACCGTTTGGTACGGATATTTTAATTACACAAGATCTACTGAATCATGTAAAAGATATTTTTGCGGTCGAAAAAATGCAATCTATCAAGGTGAAGGGAAAAGAAGAACCCCAAACCATTTACGCAGTTCTAGGTAGAAAAGACGATATGGATCGCCCGAGGGATCTAAATGATCTGAGAAGAAAACTCGGAATAGAATACGAATCTAAGAAAAAAACAAAAACAGGAGATGAAGAAGAGGAATTAAAGTATGAAATACTTGAATGACGGCAGAGTCGTCGTTACTGCTTTAGTTCTACTACTGTTCTTTTTTTCGGGACTATTATATCTATATGCCAATGCAGGCCCTAAAACAGGGACGAATAAGATAGTTGGCGAACTCAAAACGAAACAACTCAAAATATTAAGAAAACTTGATTCTGAAGTTATCTGGGAAGAATTGGATGAGTCTGATCCGATCAGATACAGGGATACAATTCGTACAGAAGAAGGTTCCGAAGCAGTATTACTTTTTACCGATGGTGAAAATACTGCGGAGATCAGGATGGATGAAAGAAGTATGATCCTTGTGGAAGATACGGACAAGATCAGTTTTGTATCAGGTTCACTTTCAGCTACCGGTGGAGGTTCCGGCAGTCTGCAGATCAGCTCCGGAGATACTAAGATCTCTTTAGGAAATTCCGATCTAAAAATTTCCAAAGACGAAAACAACAAGGGCCTAAATCTGGAAGTAAAACAAGGAGAAGCTAAAGTATCCTCCTCATCCGGAGAAAATACAGTAGGTAAAAATCAGTCTGCAGATCTAAAAGACGGAAAAGTAGAAGTTCATACATTAAATCTGGAAACCGTCTCCCCTCCGGATAAAGCTTATTTCCCTATCGCTGCGGAAACTTTACCTGTTAGATTCGAATGGAAAAATTCCCCAACGGTTAAAACTTTCAGATTGGAAGTCGCCAAAGATTCCGGATTCAGAACAGGTTTAAAAAAATTGAATGCAGGCGGAACAAACGCCTCCATTTCCCTTCCTAACGGTTCTTATTATTGGAGACTTGCAGGCAAAAATCCCGAGTCGGGCAAAGACGAGTTCAGTTCTTCAAAAAACTTTAAATTAGTTTCCTGGAATAAACCAAGACTGGTCTCCCCTACCAATAAAGAAACATTCTCCTATACTGAGGCTGCGCCGCCTGTCCGTTTCCAATGGAATACATTCGATTCTCAGACAAAATATAAACTAGAAGTTTCTTCAGACACGAACTTTAAACAAATCGTATATACCGGGGATTCTTCCGCAGGATTTTTAAAATGGGAGCCTAAGAACGAAGGCCAATTTTTCGCCCGTGTAAAAATGAATTCCGACAAACAAGGATTCACCGAACTGAGTTCGGATACAATTTCTTTTGTTTTGCGTAAATCTGAACAAGCGGAACCTCCTAAACTTCTTAAACCTTTGCAAGGGGAAGAAATAGGAATTCGTATCTTTAAGGTCGGTTCCTTCTTCAGTTGGAGTTCCAACAAGGAATTTAAATCTTATTCCCTGGATATTGCCGCTGATTCCGATTTCAAAAATATACTTTTCTCCAAATCGACTAACTCCAATTTTATGAAACCTGATCTGGACTGGAAAGAAGGTACGTACTTCTGGAGAATTAAAGCAAGTTCCAATTCGGAAGAGGCAATTTCTTCTTCTGTTGGTAAGTTTATATTAAAACCGCTTGGTTCAATTCGACTCTCTTTCCCTAAAGACGGATCAGAGTTAGGTCATCCTGTGGACGGCAAATTACAATTCAGATGGGACAGACCGGATCCAAGCGGAACTTATAAATTAGAAGTTTCTAAAGATCCTAATTTTGCTTCTAAAATATTCGAAACGTCCGTACGTTCAGGGCAAAACTCAGTGCCACTTGCGGGTCCTGGTGATTATTATTGGAAAGTTACTCTTCTTTCTCCTGAGGGAGAGGTTTTGACGAGCAGCCCTTCTTCCGGATTTAAGACCTCGGATTCTGCACCTTTTGTCTCTCCTGTATATCCAAGGGATAGAGATAAGATAGACCTGGATGAGAAAGCAAGTTTGTCTTTTTATTGGGAAATTGAAGGCAAATCCGAGGCATACATTTTGGAGCTTTTAGAAGCAGACCAAAAAACCCTAAAAACAGTATTTAAAAAGGAAATTAAGGGAGAATCCTTCGACTATCGAGAGTTGTATAAGTTAAGGGAAGGAAAATACCAGTGGAGACTGAGCGCAAAATACAGGGACAGCTCCGGACAAATCCGCACCACCCTTCCTCTAACCAGGGATTTCGAAGTAATCATGTCCGCTACTTTCAAGGCACCGGAGATTTTGACTCCTAAGGAATTCTATGTTGAGTAAAAGATTCCAAAAATCTAATACGATTGCAGTCCTTTTGGTCGGATTCCTTTTATTCTCCCTTCCAATTTTTGGAAAGGAAGAAGGTGTCAAATTAGAATGGAAAGCTATTCCTGATGCCGGCGGTTACCAGGTAGAGATCAAAGATTCTCGCGGAAAGGTGACCAGGGAAAAAACAAACGGAACCCAGATCCAAATAGAATTACCACCAGGTGCTTATGAACATAGGATAGGTGTATTAAATAAGTACGGTAGAGTTTCCGTATTCTCCGCTTGGATCCCGTTCGAGGTCATTCTTTCCCAAAAACCTGAAGTAATCGCTGCCGAAAAGAATAAGTTCCTGACTAAGGACATGCCAGAAACTTTCGAGATCAAGGGTAAACATTTTACGGAAGCCACTAAAGTAATATTAAAAGATTCTAAAGGGAATGAGATCCCCGTTAAGTCCGTAGATCTCAAAAATCCGGAAACTATGGTAGTCACTATAGACAAGAAGAAGTCTCCGGAAGGACCAGTCACTTTACGTTTGGAAAATCCTCGTAACAAGTCCACAGAAAGGGAAAATTATTTCCTAGTAGCGGACACAGAAGATGAACTTGCCGCTTTAGACTCCAAGTCCTCTTATTCCGGATCTAGTTCCGGGTCTTCTTTCTTTGATCTGGGAGCTGCCGCAAGATCTGCGGTCCTTCCTGGATGGGGACAATATTACCAAAAGAAGTCTACATTTAGAACAGCAATCTTTCCTAGTTTGATCATTGTTGCGGGCGGTTATGCAGCCGCAAAAGGAAATTCATATCTGAATGCAACTCACGAATTGGATGCAGCAAGACAGAGTAATATTATGTATAACTCTGCATTTTTACAATCCGGGAACCCTGCACTATTCAGCCTTGCTTTATATAATTATTCTCAAATCTCTCCTAAATATTCTAATGCTGTTGGAGAATATAACCAATTAGGAGTGGCATTAGGAGTATTAGGATTCTTTTATCTAATCAATGTGCTCGACGCAGGATTTTTCCCAGGCCCTAAACAAGTAAAGGTAGAAGGAACTAATACTCCTGTGACTGTCTCTCCACTACTAAGAAATGCGAGGGAGTCTGATAGAGCAGCTACATTTGCTTCCGGAAGTTCTTATCTTCTTCAACAAAGAATGGAATTAGGAGTGGAATTCACATGGTAAATCTCAAGAATTTTCTCCCAAAATTATATTCAGCTCTGCTGATCCTATTCACTTTGAGCACGATGGGTTGTTATACCCGTCCTAAAAAATCGGGCATTTTAGATTTTATGAATATATCTAATTTTGTGTCCTATTTAACCGGTTCTTCCTTTCCGTTAAATGTACAAGTAAATGGACTTACTAACTCAGGCGTTTTGGTAGTAGAATTAGCAAGCACTGGAGAACAACTTACATTCTCCGCTGCCGGAACAGACTCCTTTTCCGGTTATTACGATCCGAATATCGTTTATACTTTAAACATTATAACCCCACCCGCTACACTTCCTACTCAGACCTGTATCATCAGTAACCCGAATCTCACTCTTACTTTTGCAAGCACAACCTTCGTGGTAAACTGTGCGGAAAATTGGTACAAAGCAAATGTAGCAGTTACAGGGATCGACAGTACAAATACAGTCGATTTAGAAGTTCTAAATAATGGAACAGAACTCAAAATGAGGAATTCCAACGGAACCATTAGTTTTGATGTGGGAGATGGACTTCCTTATGATATCACTATAGGCGCCGTTCCTACAGTACCTTCTACCCATATCTGCCAGGTGGTTACTTCTCCAGCAAATGGAACTATTGCAGGTGCAGACGTAAATCTACAGATCAGTTGTTTGAGTCTGATGAAAACAAGTGTGCCTGCTGCAGGTTCCTTCTTCCCTGCGACTAAGGCCATGAATTTTACATTCTCCGGTCCTGTAACAGGTTGTGTCTTGGACGCAACCGGAGGTGGTCCTCCTTATTCTGCAGGAACTGCTAGTGGAAGCCCTGGCATAACTTATGTTGGAAATACTGCGAGAGTAGCACCTACTGCTCTGCCTTGGTCTTTCGGAGCATTGACCTTCCCTCTAAATGTAGTATTCATACTCACTGGATGTAAGGATGCTGTGGCTCTTGCAAACGGTGGAGCAACCATATCTCTAAATGTTAAGATGATGGAAGGTGATGTTTATTTCATAAGCGATACTTCCGGTAACGATAGTAATAGTTGCACGGACCCAAGCGATTCTTGTAAGACCATCCAAACTGGCGTAAATCAATGTAATTCTGCAAGCGTTTGTACTGTGTTTGTAGAAGGTGGAAACTATATCATTTCAGGAGCAGCATCTCCGATTTCCATGACCTCGTCTGGAGGAGTTCGTCTTGTGGGAAGTTTCGACTCTTCATTTTCCACTCAGGATTTGACAGGTACTCCAACTAGGATCTTAGATAACCGAACTGTAATTCAATGCCCAGGAACAGTTTTAAGCTCGAATGAGTGTGCTCCGATCACAATTACTGCATCCGGAATGGCCGGAGATACGACTAAAGCTCATACAATCCAAGGCTTTAGTATATTTGCCGACGAATCAAAACCTAACGCTTTTGCGATTCGGATCCTCAATGGGGATGCGAATAGTTATGTATATATCTATGGAAATTATATTTCTGGCGGAGAAGGAGGACTAGGAGTCGAGGATGCTACTGGAACTCGGGGCGGGATCTACCTTCTTTCATCTCGTTCGAATAACCAGATTGATACAAATGTGATCAAGGGCGGCTTCGGTGCATTAAGCTCTTCGGCAGTTTATAGTTATAATTCTAACGTATATTTACTTCGAAATAGGATCAGCGGAGATAAGGCTGTAAACGATTCTCATTCTGTCTTACTTGTGAATTTTATAGATTCGTTAGTAGCAATCATAAATAATACGATGAATTTCCGCCAATACTCGGATGCTTCCGTAACTTCTCAGTTTACATATGGAATTCGTAATGAAGAGAGTACGGCTCTAATTAAGCACTATATAGCAGGAAATACGATTTACTCTAACAGAGCTACTACAGGTTCAAATTACGGTATATATATGCTGGGAAGCGTTGCAACAAACGCTCAAATTGCGAATAATATCGTCCAGGCCCCAGGAAGTAATGGAATCTGTGCTTCCTTCAATACTACTCCGAGTGCCAGTGCAATATTCCGCGGTAACGATTTAGATTGTAACACTGGTAAGTACATTACAGTAGGTGCAACCAATTATGCATACTATTGTTCGGATGGAACTTTTAACTCTTTCAGTCTTCTTTGTTTGGTTGGTAATACATTCTTAGATGCAACCAGAGGAAGTCAAAATTTTACCAATACTCCGTCCTTTAATGGATACCCTGCCCTTCAACCATGGTTAGCTTTAAGTCCTGCCAATGGAGGTCCATGTAATATCGCTTTCGGCGGAGTGGAGACTTCGGCGTATCTGAATAGCTTTGATCCGATTTATAAAGTAGATGCAGTCATAGCCGCTCCTGTAACTAGAACAACATCCTCAGGCGGAACCACTCCTTCCGGCTCCGCAGGTTATTCTATAGGCGCATTCGAGTTGGACGATTCAGGATGCGCCCCTTAAATTGGGTGATCTATTATTTTTTATTCAAAGCAGTTTAGATTTTAGCTACACAAACAAAACTCCCGACTGAAGTCGTTGAAGGGGCTGTAGTAAAGAACCTCTGGGTTGCATTCGCATATGAATTTACAATGCTATATGAAGTCGTTTGCGTAGTAGACCAGGAACCTCCCACTCTGACTAATGATTTTTTGGTTCCAAAAGAACTCAAAGCGAACGGAGTGGTTGCGGAATATAAGGAAAACAATTGTATCGAATCAGGTAATCCCCAATCGGAATGACCTGCAAAAGTTAAACTATTGCAGAATGATTCTGCCTGAGCAAAAGTAATATTAATATCATCGGATGTAGGTGTAGAGGCGGCATTACAATCTGAGGAAGTATAATCGTATTTCAAAATGGTTCCAGAGGAATTGTATCCAGTGCATAAAGTCCATAAAAAATGATTCGCGGTATCCGTTACAGTTCCATTATCATTATCTACTAAAGCCGCCGATTCGCAGTTATTCCCGCCCAATGCAGTGACAAAAGCATCATTGTTTACATTTGCAACATAGCTATTTGGGCTAGTAGAAAAACCTACATTCACCGGATTTGCTACCGTCTGACCGCAATGGAAAGAATTACCTCCACCGCCACCTGCTAATAATAATAGCAAGCCGCTCAAATCATCTTGTTTCGGACCTGCGCAGTTTAAAATAGAGATTATAGAAAAAAGAAGTATTGCAGATAGATGTTTCATAGGAAGGAAGATGCACCTAGTTCTTTTCCCGTCAAGCATCGAGTGACACTAAGGAACAAAAATCATAGAATTAGGAGCATTCAATAGTGAAAACTAATCACTTTGGATTAGTTCGTTTAACACTGTTTAATGCGGGTATAAGATTTACATAATCATTACAGAATGTTTGGTGATTATAGATTAGAGCAAATTCTATTCTTTAGAAGCAAGCTCTTCCCATTCAGTGACCTTCTTCTGTAATTCGTCCTGTAATTGGGTTAAACGTTCTCCTGATTTTCTGGAAAGTTCAGGGTCAGGCGATTGTAGGTTTTGGACCAGCTCCTTCTCCTCTGTTTCCAAGGAAAGGATCTCCTTTTCCAAGATCTCCAGTTTTCTTTTGTCTTGGTAGCTTAGGCCCTTCTTCTTATTGTCCGTTTGTTTTTCAGTCGGTTTAGAAGAACTAGCTTTGGTTTCCTTTTCTTCATATTCTCTGTATTCCAGATATTCCGAATAGTTGCCTGGGAATCTATCGATCTTCCCTTCACCTTTGAATACGAATAGATAATCTGTGACACGGTCCATGAAGTAACGATCGTGGGAAACGACGAGCACCACTCCTGGAAAATCATCCAGGAATTCCTCAAGTACTGAAAGTGTAGGAATATCCAGATCGTTTGTAGGCTCGTCCAAAACTAAGAAGTTCGGATTTCTCATAAGAAGTAGAATTAGATAAAGTCTTTTCTTTTCGCCACCTGAAAGCCTTTCAATCTTAGTTTGTTGCAATTGAGGTGGAAACAAAAACCTTTCCAAAAACTGAGATGCGGTCCAGGAAGATCCATCGTTCATCTTGATCGTAGGCGCAATTTCTTCTTTAACATAATCTATTACTTTTTTAGGACCAGGGAGTTCCTTTCCAAGCTGGTCGAAATATCCGAAACTTGTGTTGAGACCTGCCGCTACATCTCCAGAATCCGTTTTTTCCCTTCCTGTGATCAGATTCAAAAGTGTGGTTTTTCCTGCGCCATTAGGTCCCACAACTCCGATCCTTTCTTTACCCTTAAATACATAGGAGAATCCGGAGATCAGTTCTTGTTTAGTATAAGATTTTTTAATATTCTTTAATTCTAATATTTTGCCACCTAACCTTCTGCCAGAAACGGAAATATCCAGGACGATATCCTTGCCCGCCTTCTTTCTTTCCATTACTTCGATCACACGGTCCGTTCTTGCTTTTTGTTTGGTGCCTCTTGCCTTCGGTTGGCGTTTCAGCCATTCGAGTTCCGTTCTAAGAAATGATTTTCGTTTTGCTTCTTCCTTTTCTTCTATTACCTGCATCTCTACTTTTTTTTCCAGATACAGATCATAATTTCCTGGATATACTCTGAAGTTTCCTCGATCTATTTCTAAGATACGATTTGCGATCTCTTCCAAAAAGTATCTGTCGTGAGTAACGAGTAAAACCGCTTTGTCGGTACTTTTTAAGAAGTCCTGGAGCCAAAGGATTGCATCTATATCCAGATGGTTAGTAGGTTCGTCTAATACCAAAAAATTGGATTCGTCGGTTAGAGCCTGTGCCAGGGAAACTTTTTTAGCCATTCCTCCCGAAAGTTCTCCCATTTTTCTGGAAAGATCAGGTATATTCAGTTCTCTTAATATATTTTTGAGTTTGGATTCCAGTTCCCAAGCCTGTTTGGAATCCATTTCTTCCATTGCGAGATGGTATTCTTTTTCGGCTTCTTCTCCGCCTTTTTCCAATTCGATACATGCTTTTTCGTATCTTCTGACCGTATCTAAAAGAATTCCTGAGCCTGAAAGTATATGTTCTAATACAGTTTTATCCGGATCGAACTCCGGAAATTGAGATAAAAATGAAATTTTGAGTTCTCTGTTTCGGACTACTTTGCCGGTGTCCGGCTCTTCTATTCCGAGTAAGATCCTAAGTAAGGTGGATTTTCCGGATCCGTTGATCCCGAGTAACCCTGTTTTTTCTCCCTCGTCTATTCCGAAGCTCAAACCTTGGAAGAGTTGTTTTTCGCCGATGGATTTACCGACCTTATCTATGGAGATTAGATTCATCGCTTCCAGCCTTTTTGAAACCAGATGAGAAGCAATTCTTTTAAGAGACTATTTTGGGATCGGAAGTTCTATTTTGTATCTGGTTCCTATTTCTACTGTTTCTAGTCCCCATTTTGCTTTTAGCTTATCCAATAACATTCCTACCAATTGTAATCCGAGTCCTTCCGACTTTCTAACATCCACTGTTTTAGGAAGTCCTACTCCATTATCTCCTATTGAAATGGAAAGCCCGTCTTCCTTTTTGGAAATGGAGATAAATATCTCTCCATTTTGGTTTCCAGGGAATGCGTATTTTAAGGAATTTGAAACTAGTTCATTGAATACTAATGCAAGTGGGATCGCAAAATCCAAATTTAAACGTATATCTTGAGATTCTATAGAATAACCCACTCTTTTGTTTGCACCGAATGATTGTACGAGTGCCACAAGTAGATTGTTTAAATATTCGGTGAAGTCCGCATCCGCGATCGTGTCATTTTGATAAAGTTCCTTATGAACGAGAGCCATGGATTGGATCCTTCTCTCACATTCTTTCAGAATAGAGACTAGTTTCGGATCATCGGTAAAATCCGTTTGTAAACTTAAAAGGCTGGAAACCACCTGTAGATTATTCTTAACCCTATGATGGATCTCCTTCAACATTACTTCTTTTTCGTCCAAGGATTTTCGTAAGGTTTCTTCGTATTGGTATCTATCGGTTACATCCCGGATGATCTGAGTAGCACCTATCATATTATGGCTTTCGTCCCTAATAGAACTGTAATTTATCTCAAGCACGATGGAATCTTTGACTAGGCCTGAAATTTTTCTCTCCATTTTGAAAACTTCACCGGTCAGGGCCCTACTCCAATTTCGGATAATCCTTTCTCTTTCTTCCGGATTATCGATTGCGATATCCCATATCGTTTGGCCGACTGTGATCCTTTTTCCATATAATTTCCAAACCATAAGTTCAAATGCGGTATTACAAGAGATGACTCTTAGATCCATATCCACAGCACATATGGAATCTTTTACACCTTCTATGATCGCTTGTAATCTATCGTTTGTTTGTAGGATCTTTTTTCTTAGTTCTCCTAATTCGAGTTCCGCCTTTTTTCTTTCAGTGATATCTCTTACAATCACCTGCATTAATTTTTGGCCTCTTTGCTCGAATGCGATTCCGGAAACCTCTACAGAGATCTCCGTTCCGTCCTTACGGATGAACTTCTCCTCTATCGGTTCCAACGGTTCCGATTTGAGCATTGCTTTGAGAACTCTTTCTGCCACAACCTGTCTGGATTCAGGATGTATAAATTCTACAATTGGTCTTCCTTCCACTTCTTCCAAGGTCTCATAACCGAGCATTTTAAGACCGGTCTGGTTGATATAGAGTACTTTTCCGTCTGCGTGAAGACCAATCGCATCCGGAGATACTTCTACCAATTTTCTATATTTCTCTTCGCTTGCAAGTAGCGCTGTTTCCCAGACAGTTCTGAGAGTTACGTCTTTTAGGAATATTACGACTTCTTTAATTGCCCCTTCTTTAGATAAGGGAGCGAAAGAAACTTCTAATTCAGAATTAGGCTGAACAGGAAAAAGTTTGGAGAAATGCCATTTGACCTTTGCTCCGGAAAATGCCTTATTTAATTGTGCTTGGAAAATTTCCTTATGAGTTTCTGAGATCAAGGATAAGATCTTAGAATCAGGAAGTAATTCTATTCCGAATTGCCTTCTTACCTCGGATCTTCCGGAAGAATTTACATATTGTATTTTCCCCGCTTGGTTTACCCGAATTACCCATTCTTCCGTACTATCCAACAGGATATTCGTGTAGGAAAGTTGGTCTTGTAATACAATTTCACTTTTTCTTAATGGAGTTAGGTCCTGGACCGAACCGTAGATCTGAGCCACTCTTTTTTTGACAGGGTCCCAAATTGGGTGAGCATGGTCTCTCAACCATCTAATCTGTCCATCAGGACCATAAACTCTATATTCATCCGCCCTAGGGGAACCGGATAATAAGGACCGTGTCCTTTGTTTAATTAAATCATGGTCGTCAGGATGAAAGTATTTTGGATCCGCAGCAGGCCATGGATTATTCAGATCATCTATACTGATGCCGCAGAATTTTAAAAATCCTTCGTTTGCCCAGCTTAATAGTAGATCTCCATTATCTAATACATCTACTCTGTAAAGATAATCGTTAAATACTTCGGGCGCGAGGGCACGGATTTCTTTTTCTATTTTTTTTCGAAGATTCCGATTTTGAAACCATTTTAAAAGTTTGGCAAGAGCCATCGCAACTCCGAACAACTCATAAGAAAAACAAAGTTTTCTTAGAGATTACTTCACTAAAAATTCTTTGTAAGTATTCGCTACTTCTTCAGGTCTTTCCAGCATAGGAACATGGCCCATATCTTTCAAGATAACCTTTTTAGATCCTTTGATACCCTTCTCCAATACTCCAGCTCCGGAGACACTCAATACTCTATCAGTATCTCCCCAAAGAACTAAGGTTCTCGCTTGGATCTTATTCATATTTTCCTGCAGAGGAAATCCAGTAGATCGGATCTGTTTAAATATGTATTTATTAAATTCGGAATTTTTGATAGCCTTCTCCGCAAAATAAGAAGCTAAAAAAGAAGGAATCGGAGGAGGAGTTACAAAAATGAATTTCATCAATTCTTGAAATTCTTCTGCGTTAGTCGCAACTAAGTTATTCTTCCCCTTCTCCAAATTTTTGGACAATTCACTTTTTTCGGGACTGTTCACACCGGAAGGAGCGAATAATCCTAGAGATATAACCTTTTGAGGATAAGTTGCTGCATACACTCCAGAGATTGCTCCGCCCATAGAGTTTCCTACGATATGGAACTTTTCCCAACCAAGTTTAGTAACGAACTCATCCAATCGTTTTACTTGCTCAGCAATATTATAATTCTGATCCGCAATTCTATCATTTTCCCCAAAACCTGGAAGATCCACAGCTACTACAGTGTAAGAAGGTGTAAGCCATTTGGAAAATCTAGTCCAATTGTCTTTATCTCCTCCGAATCCGTGGACCATCAGGATTTTTTCGCTACCTTGTCCGCCTTCTAAATATACCCAGTTCCAAGGTTCTAACTTGGTTTGTTTTTTTTCGAGGCCCGCTTTCCATCTTTCATAACCGATGCCGGTTTTGACGAGGGTCTCAGAACAATAGGTTAGCCCGAATAATATTAGAAAAAGATAGATTGGAAAAAATTTGCGGTTCATAGTCAGATCACGAATAACGTTTTTTTAATTCTCTAGCGTAAGCCAAGTCATGAGTCAGAAGTCTCATTCTTTTCACCAGATAATTGGTGATCCCTTTATAAAACTTTAGAGCGAGTTCCTTATCTGAATCCAAGATATGTTGTAGATGGTCGAAAGGAATTTCCAAAAGTTCGCAACGTTCCATTGCTTCCACTGTTCCGGCTCTTTTCCCCTGGTCCAAAAACGGGAATTCTCCGAAATGATCGCCTGTTGCAATCGTGGTTACGTTTACATCGTCCCCTTTTTCAGTGGAGGTCAAAATTTTCAGAGTTCCGTACATTACCACATAGAACGCTTTTGCTTCGTTCCCTTCTTGGTAAACCGCGTCCCCTTGTTCAAGCACCTTGTATTTTGTCTTCTCAGCTATTTTAGCCAATTCATCCATAGAGAAGCTGGAAAATAAATAAATCTGGTGTAGGATTTCTTCTGTAGTGTGTTGCATGTGTTCCTTACCAAAGACCGAGTATTGAGCCTAGAAAAAAACCATCAAGCTACTTTCCTGGATTCCGGTCCGGAATTCTAAGACGAAAAACAACTCCATTTTCCGAAGTAAATTCCGAGTTTGCCTTAAGCTGCCTGGATAAGATCTCTATGAGCTGGATACCTATGGTCCCGGAGCCGTTTTGATTTTCTTTTTTAAAACCCACCCCGTCGTCTGAGTATGAGAAGACGATATTCTGATCTTCCTTAAAGATCTTAACTTGTATTCTTCCGGAACGATCTTCCGGAAACGCATATTTTAAGGAGTTGGTGAGAAGTTCATTTAAGATCAGCCCGAGAGGGATCGCTCTTTCGATACTTACTTCCAAAGAACTTAGGTCCAGCTGTAGTTGGATTCGAGGAACTCCTCCATAAGCTCTGATCAGATTAGAAGAAACTGTGGTAAAATAATTCTCCAAGTCGACTGCCGCAAAGTTTTCAGACCTATATAATTCAGCGTGAACAAATCCCATGGACTTGACTCGATTCTCACATTCCTGCAGGATCCTTTTTAGATTTGGATCTTCCGTATTCTCATATTGCAGGCCAAGAAGGCTAGAAATCACTTGTAGGTTATTTTTGACCCTATGATGGATCTCTTGGAGCATAGCCTCTTTTTCTTTTAGGGACTTTTCCAAAGTTCTGGTCATAAAATTCCTTTCTGTTACATCTCTTACGATCCCCATATAGCGGGAATCATCAATCCGGACGGCGTTTACCTCTGCTTCTATAATTTTTCCCGATTTAGTTTTGAACTTCCTGTTCAAAATAACAGGTTTGCCTATTTCTAAAGATGGAATTCTATAAATTGCATCTGCATAACTTTCCTCGTCTAGAATATCTTTTAAGGTGAATGTTTGGAGTTCTTCTTTGGTATACTCCAAAAGTTCGGACATTCTTCGGTTCACTTCTAAAATTTTAGTTCCAAAATTTGTAATGATGATGGAATCAGAGGCGCTTTCCACTAAAGAACGATATCTTCTTTCACTTTCTTCTAATGAAGAGATCGCTTTCACTCTTTCTGTGACATCGTATAAGATAGAGAATAATACTCTTTTACCTCCGAACTGCAAAGGCCCGCTATAAACTTCCATCTCGCGGATCTCTCCACTTTTTAATTTATGCCTAAATCTGAAATATTGTCTAGCCTCGATTGCAGCTTGTCTCATCTCTTCGAAAATTTGTTCTTTCGTAAAAATGTTAATATCAGTGATCTTCATTTTCAGGATTTCTTCTTGGCTATATCCGTAAAATTGGCTCGCTGCTTGGTTCGCGTATAAAATATCTCCTGAGTCGGGATCTAAGATCCATTTGATGGCTTGGTTGGTCTCGAATATTTGTCGGAAAGGTCGATCGCTGGATAAAAATTCTTTCCAAAAAGAATTTTCAAGAAGAGAAGCGGAACCTTCTTCCATCGGTTCCATCTTGATCCAAAACATCCCGTGTGTAAGCGACCAACTTGCGAGTAATACGGTGCTCCCCGGAAATGAAAGAGGGCTTTTTCCTGGCTGCCAAGAAAGTACAGCACTTCCGTTCTCCCCTTCGATCTTCTCCGTTCCATGCAAAAAATAGGAGAGAGGATTTTGTCTCCAGGAATCCAGAGGAAGATTGGTCTCAACGATCAATCCGGAAGGATCCATTAAAATACACCAGTATGGAAAGAATGAGGACTTCATATTTCAAAACTTGGGAGGACCATTCCTTAGGTATTATTCGACTCTGAAAAATCTTTTTTCAAAACCAAAGGATAAGATCCCAAAAAGTCGGGAAAAATAACTTGCAGTGCACTGGGTCGAAAAGGACTTTGCAATAGAACCGAATAGTATAGCGCACGCTACAGGAATTGAAAATATGGATCTGTCCTTCTTCAGTCAAAACAAAGAATTGATCGGGATCATCATGATGCCTTTCACCTACGGATTCGTGGGTTGGTTTACCAACGTGGTAGCCTTAAAAATGACATTCTACCCATTGGAATTTGTAGGAATTCCTCCTTATTTAGGATGGCAAGGTATCGTTCCGAAGAAGGCCCAGAAATTGGCCCTAAAATCGGTGAATATCATGACCGAGAGGCTGATCAAGGTAGAGGATTTTTTCTCCAAAGTGGATCCGGATCAATTAGAAACCGAGTTCCAACCAGTTCTAAACGAACTAATCCCTTCTGCCACTCATGAAATAGTCCATCATATCAATCCAGTTCTTAGAAAACATTTAGAGAACGGACATGGAGAAGAGATAGTAAGAGCCGTCCAAGAAAAATGCGCTCATACTGTTAAGAATATCATGACCCAAGTGAAGGAGAATGTATCCTCCGTTTTCAATTTCAGATCTTTGGTATTACGTAAACTTACTGGTCCGAATGTAGAAAGGATCGTAAACATATTCGAAGAAGTCGGTTCTAAAGAATTCAAATTTATCGAACATTGCGGCTGGGCTCTCGGTGGTGCGCTCGGGATCGCACAGGCATTCCTTTGGAATTATCTTCCTATCTGGTGGACACTTCCTATCCAAGGGATTATCGTAGGATATATTACAAACTGGGTGGCACTCACAATGATCTTCCGCCCTCTTTATGAAAAAAGAGTGGGACCGATCAAATACAGAGGTTTATTCATCGCAAGACAAGAAGAAGTTTCTAAAAAATATTCAAACGTATTCGCAACCCAAGTTCTAACTGCAAGAAACGTTTTAGAAGAAATTTTATACAAAAGAGCCGCAAGAACTCTTGTCGAAACTATCCAAGCAGAAACGGAATCGGCTGCTTCTCGCCTAAACTTAGGCGGACAACTAGATGAGGAGAATAAGGGAGAAGATTCGGATTTCGAGAATACTAAAAAAGAAGTAATCCGCAAGGTAAGCGATTCATTGGCAGGAAGTTCCACTAAACTAGAAACTTATATGGGAAGAGCAATGAGCATAGAAAATAATATGTTCAAACGTATGAAGGATCTCCCACCTGAAGAATTCGAACCAATCTTAAGATCCGCTTTCCAAGAAGACGAGTATGTTCTTATCCTGATCGGTTCCGTTTTAGGAGCAATCGTAGGTCTTATACAAGGGATCTATATGATCGCGGTGTAATATGAATCTGATCAAGGTTACAGATTCTGATCCTGACTCTTTCCTTCGGAAATTAACCAAAGCAATCGCCGGAGGAAGATTGGGTGAAATTACAAAATTCGATCTAAAAGAAGACGATTTTTGTATTCGATTTTCAGGCTTAGGTGAATCCAGGATCTGGTTTAAACTACAAAGAGAAGGTGAAGGATTTTCCGCCGTCAAAAAAAGGGAAAAGATTGCTTTACTACATTTAGCTCTTAGATCAGAAATGGAAAAAAATTTGGAGAATATTCTGATCCGACTAGGGGCAGAAGTTTCCTAAACATTTCAGAATGTTACAATTCGGTTCGGATTCCAAAATAGCAACTCTACCATCCGGAATCCGAATCTCCTATCGGATCTTTCCAGGCAAATCCAAAGTTCCTCTTTTCTGTGTTCATGGCTTAACGGGAAATCTTAAAAACTTCGAACCGATCGCTCAAGGACTCTCCAAAAAAGGGATCACCGTAATCGTATACGATCTAAGAGGAAGAGGAAATTCAGATAAACCGAAAGAGGAATATTCCGCGAGAGTCCATGCCCAGGACCTAAAAGAACTCTCTACTATATTAGGATATTCTAAAATATCTATACTTTCCCATTCATTAGGGGCCTGGATTACCCTTAGATTTGCGGAGAAGTTCTCAAGTTTCCTAGAAAAAGCGGTTTTGATAGATGGAGGAGGAGAACTTTCCATCAAACGTAAAATTTCCAATTTACTCATGATCCAAGGTTCTTTGGCTCGTTTGGGCAGAAGGATCCCCAGTAAGGAAACGTACCTGCAAGAAGCTAAAAAATCCCCTCTACTTTCCGCATGGAATACGAATATTCAGAATTTCTTATTATACGAACTGGAGCCCATCGGAACACTTTCCCCCTCTTTAATGCCGGAGAATACTTTTTACGGACCGGTGCTTTGTTCCATTCCACCATTTGTGATCGATTCCGAACTAAAAAATATGGGCGGGGCAATGAAACCTGCCGGGATCCTAACGAGGCTTTTTAAAGATCCGAAGGAATTTTTCAAAACCCTAAAAGAAAACAAAGTAATGCCATATTCCGCATTACGTTGTCCTGTTCTTGTGATACGTGCTTTAAAACCGAATTTCAAACCTGGAGATGAACTTTTACCTTCTACTGCAATCGAGAAGATGAAAGATAAGATCCAAAACCTGAAAGTTTATGAACTCCCGGATAAAAACCACTACGAATCGGTATTATTGGAAGATAAGGAAAGGGACCAGGAAATATTCAAATTTTTGAGATCTTAAAGAGATTCGTCCCTATCGTCTTCTTCTATAAAATGGTCTCTTTTAAAGAACACATACAATAGTACTAAAATCCCAGCTAAAACAATAGTTGCTAACCTAAGATCATATTCCGATCTTTTGAATATCTTACCTTCTCCAATTTCCGGGATCTTTTTAGGTTGGATTGTAAATCCATTTTGAATTGCAAGCTCTTCTACTCGAACCAAATGAATAATCGGAATTCCTAAATTTGCGAATCGCCTCATGACAGAATCTCTTCCATCTCTAATAACCGGCTGTTTTAGATTTAGACCTGGGGAAAATTCTGCAGAATTCTTCTTAGTTCCTACGGAAACTGTTCCACCACCCACATTGATATAAGCTTTGTATTCAGAAAGAGGGATAACTGCAGAATACAGACGTATTCTTTCTTCCAGGCTTTCCGAGTAATTCTTGGAATGGAGCATTGGGAGTGAATTTATAGAAGCGGAATTTTGTAGGTTCTTCGACCCTTCTTTAGGAATCCCGAATGCTTGGTCTTCTATTCCACCCCAACTATATGCCAGGGACTGATAAGGAAAAATCCGTCGAGTATAGAGCCACTTCTCCATATCTGGCCATAAAAAATCCGGATCATTCGCTCCCCATTGAGAAGAAGTCATACTAGAAATGATTACAAGTTTTAACTCCAAGGTCTTAGCTGCAGAATAAACTGCAATATTCAAGGCAGGAAAAGAACCGGAAAGAGAAACTGCGACTGTATCCCCCTTTTGAATTCCTGCTTGGATTAAATATTCTAAAACCAATGCACCAAAATTCGGATTGATAGAACTTTGTTTTGCTCTAAGTACACCTAAATTGCTCGTAACAGGCGTAAAAAATTCACCGATCAAACCTGAACCGGAAGGATCAAAATCCAAATTAATCTTTTTACCTTTGGATTCTTTATATTGTTTAATCTCCTCGAAAGCTCTTAGAGTGAATTTGGAGGCTTCTATCTTTTCGGAATAATGCTCCTGCATATTTTCGGAACGAAAATGTTCCACCAAATACATTCCAAAAAGTGAAAATACTGCTAAAACCAGATAATAAATAACGGATTTGTTGGACGATTTCCAATACATCCCCTTCAAGGTAGTAACTCCTTTCCAAGAAATAGGATTAGGATCAAACGAACAATTACGGAAGCAGCGAGCAAAGACGCAAGAGTTTCCAGCCAACCCTGCCGATCCATCCAAACGGAGATAAGTCCCGGAATAATATGACCGATCGCTTTTACTTCCGATCCTAAATGGATCATGTCCTTAAAGATTAATGGAAATATCCACTCGTTACCGATCGCATCCAATACGAACCCGAGTAAAAGTAAAACCGCAGTTCGTCTTTTCCCATATAATATTACGAATCTTGAAATTAGTTTTCCTAAACAGAAAACACATAGACTCACGAGTAAGGTAAGAAGGATGCTGATTGGATTTTGGAGCTGTAATGCGAAATATCCCGGAACTACGAGCCCGCCGGCAATTCCGAAAAATTCGGAAAAAAATAAACTGATCCCGAGCCCTAATCCGATGGAAATACTCAATAAATCCATATCAACCTTTCGACATTTCCTTTTGTTTTAAACATTCCAGAAGTTCTAAACCTAATCCGCTTATATTTCCAAGACCAACCACCATTGAATTAGAAGGTAGGGATCTTTCTAAAAATCCTAATACCTCTTTTGCATTCAGATATTTCAGATCTTCTAATTTAGAATTTCCTAAATTTAATTTCGAACAGGTCTTTTTGAATACTTCTGTTTCTTCTCCAATAATCACAATTAAGTCCGGAATATTTTTCTTCCAGGAAAGGATTTCTTTAGCCATTTGTTCGGATCTTTCCGGTCTATCCTTTCTACAATTTACAAGAGCGACTTTATAATCATATTCAGGAAACTCTAAGCTCGCATTTTCCCAAATGCTAGCGGCAGATTTTGGATCGTTTGCTGCAAACCCATTTGCAAACGCGATCTTCTTCTCTCCCAAATCGTATTCTGCAAAAAAGGTAGCTCCTAAATCCGGAGAATGGGACCACATACCACTAATTGCAGTCTCAGGACCTACTCCCAAAGATTCACATACAGCCAAGGCTAAAACTACGTTTTCAGGATGTTCATAATAGGCAAAACCTTGCATATAATCTAGATCAGAATATTGTTCCAGACGAGATGAAATGATTTCCGTATTTTTTCTTTTGCATATCTCTTGGAAGAATGGATAAAATTCCTTTTCCGAAGTGAATAATTTTTGGGACTCCGGAATGGAACCGCTTAAGGCCAATGCTACGTCCTTCTTCTCCGGTCCCATGATTTCCAAATGATCTTCTTTTACATTTGTGATGATCGTATGTGTAGCCTTGATCAATTTCTCTTCTGAAACCTTTTGGTTGAAGGGAACAAGTGCCATACATTCTAAAACGATAACATTTGCTTTTCGTTTAACCGCTTCTTGGATCGCAAACTTCTGTTCTAAAATATTGGGAGCACCATATCTGATTATATTCTTTTCGGAACCGTCGGGCAATATCAATCTTGGAACGGTTCCCGTTGTTTTAGCGAGAACCTGAAACCCACCTTCCTTCAAACCGGAAGCGATCAATCTTGTAACGGAACTTTTTCCTCTTGTTCCGTTTACATGAATGCGGATTGGGATCTTGTTCCTTCTGGAAACATGAAAAATATATTCTACAAATCCGAATCCTAATAAAACCAGAAGTAACGGAAATAGTATGAGAAATTCGGACACGTAAAGAATGTCCTTCTAAATAAGTTTTTAGGTCAACTGAGATTAGGTCAGGTTCAGAGAAATCAGAGTGATATCATCCTGGGGTTCTTTTTCTCCCAAGTGAGCTTTCATTTCTTTTATAATTTGGGAATGTAGCTCTAATCCACTCAGTCCGGACTCTCTGTAAATTTTTTCTATCCTTTCTTCGCCGAATGGATTTTGTTCTGAATCGAATTCTTCAAAGATCCCATCCGTTAACATCAGTATGGAGTCCCCTTCCGAATATTCGTATTCTTCTTCCAAATATTCCATTTTCGAATTCAAACCCAAAAGAGATCCCGTTCTTTCTAAAGGTTTGATCCCGGATTTGGATTTCCATAAGAGTGCCGGATGACCTCCGGACGCGAATCGGATCTTTCTCTCTATCGTATCTATATCCAGGATAAAACAGGAAAAATACATCTGAAGATTTTTGAAATTCCTGCAATAATCAGTATTGATCCCCTTGATCAGTTCCAAAGGAGAATCCGCCAAATATTTTATAGGCTCGTAAACTCCCTTGATTGTCATGGTTACAAGTGCTGCTTGGACCCCGTGACCTGTAGCATCTGCCAAGATCACTCTAAGAACGCCGGGACGAAATTCGAATACATCGAACCAATCGCCCCCCACTTCCATTACCGGAACATAATTTACGAAAGTTTGAACTCCAGGAATGGAATAATCGATCGGAGGTAATAAACTATTCTGTACTCTTTTCGCAAGGTTCAATTCTTCCTTCATCAAACGATAAAATCTGGTAAGTTCATTGGAACGGGACTCCACTTCCGCTTCCAGATTTTGTAGGAGATCCAACCTCTGTCTGTCCACCGTCTTGAGTTCTTCAACGGTTCCTCTAAGTTTTTTTTGGATAAAAATCCTGTCAGTAATGTCCCGTAGTATAAGAGTATAACCTTTTCCGGAAGAGGTATTTACCTTGGAAACGGATGCTTCTAAAATAGGTTCAGTTCCATTTTTTCGCTTGGCCCTAAAAGGTCCGAAAATCCCTCTATCAGGATTTTCTCCTATCTGATACAATACTCTGGAAATATATTTCTTACGTCTTGATGGGAATAGTAAATCTAATGATTTCCCGTTTACTTCCCAAGAGGAATATCCTAACATCTTCTCCGCTGCCGGATTCATCATTACAATTTCCATAGATTCATTCACGGAAAGTATAGAATCCAAAGAAGTTCTCACTAGTTCTGAAAGTCTTTCCTCTGATTCTTTGAGTTTTACTTCTCCTTCTTTTCTGGCAGTTACATCACGCAGATAAACCGCAATATCCTCGATAGAAGGAAAGATACGAACCTCGTACCAGATATTCTCTTTTGGATCCAATATCTCCAGATCTTTCGGAAGTCCAGTGTGCATGGACTCTATCATCGCAGGGAATAAAGAAGTAAAATTAAATTGGGGAAGTATCTCGGGTAATCTTTTGCCCACCAAATTTTCCCGGATAATATCCAGAAGTTTTTCGGCCTCAAAGTTTGCGTATAAGATCCTAAGTTCCCTATCCAGGGACAAGAATGCGTCCGTAATTCTTTCTAAGATCCGAATTACGTCTTTTCTAGAAGCGGATTGGAATGGTGCTCTGGTTCCGGAAGTTTTTTCCTCTGCTTCTGACATAGGAGATCAAAAGTATCTCCTCACCTAAAGCAAGGTCAAGAAATCTTTTCCGAAGCTGGGATCATGATATGAAATGTGGCGTATTCTTCTTCCGAGCTTTCGACCTCTATGTCTCCGCCCATTTCCCGGACGATCTCATAGCTGACTGAAAGTCCAAGCCCGGTTCCGACCGTGGTTGGTTTTGTGGTGAAGAATGGATCAAAAATACGATTCAAATTCTCCTCACAGATTCCTAATCCCCAATCCTTAACGGTAATCCGAACGAAACGAGTATCTCCTCTCTCCAAAATGGACTGAGAAATCTTGATCTTCTTACGATCCGTCTCGAAAGGATATTTTTCGTTCAACGAATCCCTTGCATTCGTGATCAAGTTTAGAAAAACTTGTTTTAGTTTTTGCGGTTCTCCGATCACAAGCGGGATCTCGGAGTCTGCATCTACCAAATTTTCCATTCCTTCTATCTGGATCCCGTCTCGGACCAAAAAAGGTAAAAGAAGTTGGATAGAAGAATATAAGATCTCCCCGGTGGAAACATGGGCCTTGATACCTTCTTCTTTATGAGCAAAACCTAATAGACTTCTTACAATCCCGGAAATTCTCTCGCTCTCCCGGATAATAACTTCCATATTTTTGGAAAGGGATTCGTTCTCTTCTACTTGAGTGCGAACGATCTCGGCATAATTTAAGATACCTGTAAGAGGGTTATTGATCTCGTGTGCAACACCTGCGGCCAAAGTCCCAAGGGCTTCCAATTTTTGGCGATGCCTTTGGGATTCCATTCTTCTCAAACGATCCGAATCGGATTCTTTTTGTTGAGTAGTATCCGAGATCGCAAGTAAGATCGCACTGATCTCTCCCTGTTTTGTTACGGGAGAAATCCTAATATAATAATGGCTTCTTTTGCCGGTAAAACTACTCCATTCTTCGAACGCTTCCGGCTTTCCTGTATTCGAAACTCTGGAAATGACTGCTTGTAGTTTTAATGCATCGGATGTTTTTAATACTTCGAAAAAGTTTTTACCTTGGATCTCATCTGCGGGAACTCCTGTGAATGTTTTATTGATGAATAATACATTCCCGTTCAAGTCCATGATAACCACAAAATCCATCCCTTCCATCAGAAAGGAGCGCCAACGATAATCTGAATCTTCTAAAGAATAATCTTTTAGCAGACCTTCTTCATCTAGTTCTTGGATTTGAACGAGCACTCTACTTTCTTCCGTTGGAATACGGTTAGCTCTTACATATACCTTTTTATATCCGCTCGCTGAAAGTAATCTTGTTCTTGCAGAAAACACTTTTGGGACTTCATTTCTAAATCTGTCCATAAATGCATCAGTCAGACTTTCGGTATCATCCGGATGTGCGAACTGAGACCATTTCATTCTACCTTGGATATCGGATTTTTTTCTTCCGGAGATATCCTCGAACTTCTGGTTTACTAGGGTGATAGTCCCATCTGCTTCTACCAAAAAAGCGGCTAATGGTTGGTGTTCGAATAGTGTACGATATTGGGAAGAAGTTGTACTAGTTAATGTGTTTTCTTGATTCAAAACCTTCTTCCTCCCTATAGTAAATGGGAAGAGTAGGCTTGTTTAAATATTACAGTTTATGAAAAAAAAGAAGAATTAAGATGAGCTAGGATGCAGGTTTGTCGTGAATTGAAGTAAAATCGTGATATTTTTCTACTGTTGCTTCCGGTCCAAAAGAACAGAAGCAACAGATTTAACACAGAAATGTCAGTAAACTTTGAGCAATTCTACTTCAAAAATCAGGGTAGAATTAGGAGGAATACTTCCACCAGCTCCAGCGCTTCCGTAGCCTAATTCAGGAGGGATTGTCAATTTACGCACTCCGCCTTCTTTCATACCTTGGACTCCTTTGTCCCAACCGCGGATCACTTGTCCAGCACCCAAATCAAAACGGAACGGAGTTCCTCTGTCTTTGGAGCTGTCGAATTTTTTTCCGTTGGTAAGCCAGCCGGTATAATGTACGGTTACGTTAGACCCATTGAAGGCCTCTTTTCCTGTTCCCTTTTTGATGTCTTTAATCACAAGACCATTTTGAGCAAATACACCTAGGCTCAAAACGAATGCTGAGATTAAAATTGCAGTTAATATATAGATTCTTTTTATATTCATTTTCCTCTACCTCCAGTACGTCTGACGGAACTTCCAAAACCTCCCGTGGTCTGGCTACCCTGCACCTTATTGTGATTCGGCCCGCCTTTTACGGATTGTTTTTTATCGAATTCTTTTTTCCATTCGTCGGCGTCTACCACCGTTAGAACTTTTCCGGAAACCTCGTACTTGTTTAAAGCTTCCAGGGCTTTTTTTGCCGCTCCATCTTCCATTTCTAAAGAACCGTAACCCAGAGACCGCCCTGTGAGTTTATCCTTTTTGATGGAAATATGTTCGACCTTTCCGTATTTGGAGAATAGTTTTTCCAAATCTTCTTCCTTCCATTCCTGGGGAAGATTGCCCACTGAAATCTTCATACCGCCTCCTTTTGTATATCGTGACGATTGATTAATCGGTCTTCTGCTTTCTAAAAAACCGGTTAGATCACCCATTCTTTCAGGTCGGGGAGAAATCGAAAGCCCATTTCATAATCCATATTTTGAAAAAGAAACTCGCGGAAATTTAGGTTGAGGCTCCTACTTTGCCTTAAATACTACCCAAATCACCCTGCCTGGGGTGCTCTTCTCCAATAATTCCAGGAAATAAGAACATGGATATTTTCTTAATCATAGTAGTCGTCATGGCTGTACTCGGGGTAATGGACTTACTCGTCGGGGTTTCCAATGACGCAGTGAACTTTACGAATTCAGCAGTCGGTTCTAGAGCGGCCTCCAGAAAAATCATCCTAATCGTTTCCGCATTTGGTATCTTACTCGGGGCCTTAAGCTCCAGCGGAATGATGGAAGTTGCAAGAAAAGGGATCTTTCATCCTGAATTTTTCAGCCTAGCGGAGTTAATGTTCTTATTCTTGGCGGTGATGGTCTCCGATATCATCCTTCTGGACTTATATAATACGTTAGGACTTCCCACCTCCACTACCGTGTCCTTAGTTTTTGAATTATTGGGCGCCTCCTTGGTGCTGGCAATTCTCAAAGCAGATTCATTAAACGACGCATTTAAGATCATAAACTCGGAGTCCGCCTTAAAGATCATCTTTGGGATCGCATTGTCTGTGATACTCGCATTCTTTGCGGGACTTATCCTTATGTTCTTTTTCCGACTCATCTTCAGTTTCCGATTGGAAAAAACGATGAAATGGTTCGGTGGGATTTTTTCAGGACTTGCGGTTACGGTTGTGATCTTCTTCATTCTTCTTACCGCAATGAAAGGATCCACTTTCTTAAGCAAAGATGTATTAGCTTGGATCCAAACCAATTTTAAGACCATTCTTGTTTTGAGTTTTATAGGATTTTCTATCCTATTCCAAATCCTGATCTTATCTAAAATTAATGTTCTGAAGATCGTAGTATTATTCGGAACCGCAGCACTTGCAATGGCATTTGCAAGCAATGACTTAGTGAACTTTATTGGAGTTCCAATCGCAAGTTTACAAACGCATGAACTGATCAAAGCGGCAAACTGGGATGCAAATACGATGGCATCGGGTTTAGGAAAAGAAGTTCTTACGGACAATAGGCTTCTGATAGGCGCAGCACTCATCATGATCATTGCGTTATTCAAATCCAAGAAGGCGGAAACCGTAACTAGAACCGAAGTAAGTTTAGGCTCCCAAGGTGAAACCGTAGAAGCTTATCAATCTAGTCTGGTCGCAAGAGTATTCGTTCAGATCGCAGTGGGGATCTATTATCCCATAAAAAGATTTTTACCTTCTATACTCAGAAATTGGATCTCTTCCAGGTTCAAACAAAGTGGAACATTGGAATTAGTTCGTTTGCATGAAAGTGATGCTTTCGATTTACTCAGAGCTTCCGTAAACATACTTATCGCTTCCGCACTTATACTCATCGGAACCATTGAAAAACTACCACTTTCGACTACATTCGTAACCTTCATGGTGGCAATGGGAACCTCTCTCGCAGATGGAGCCTGGCAGAAAGAAAACGCAGTCAATCGTGTAAGCGGAGTTTTAACAGTTGTAGGCGGATGGTTTATGACCGCGGTATTCGCTTCCTTTACAGGTGGATTTATCGCTGCCCTATTCTATTATTTCGGATTTGCAGCGGTAGTAGTGGTCTTAGTATTTACATTCTTCTTGGTACTTGCATTCAATCGAATCCATAAAAAAAGAAAGGCGGAATATGATGAGAATTTGGAAAAACTACTTCTACTTTCCAAACATCCGGAAAAGGCACTTTCTAAATCACTTTCTTCCCTTTTAGGAAATCTATTATTAGAGAAGAAGGCGATGAATACACTTTCTTCCGGTTATATCGGAGGAAAGAAGAAGGACTTCAAACAAGCCTCTAAAATATTAAAGAACTTAAAGAAAAATTATGAATCTTCTATCTCCGGTTTTTTAAGTCTTGTAGATAGACATTTTGACGAGTCAGATTTCCAATCCATCCACCCATTCACAAATGCACTTGGTTATATTGATCGTATCGCAGAAAATCTTGCAAACATCCATAGGAACACTTCCGAAAAGATAGATCGTTTCCAAACCGGACTGACCAAGGATGAAAGAGAAGATCTAAAAGAACTTCGTAAACTCGCAGAAGATCTTTTTGAACTTTTGGCTCAATCCGACAAGGTACCCGGTTTAGTGGAAAAGGCAAGATCAGGCAAAAAAGCAAAAGAACTTTCGGATATCAAAGTCCGTATCTACAAAAACCAGATGAAACGTATCCGCAAAGGTGATAGCAAATTAAAATCCAGCGTGGCCTATTTCTTAGTGGTAGAAGAGCTTGTAGATATTAACGAAAACTTATTTGCTCTGGCTGAAGAATTAGTTTGGGTTCTACCTTGGATTGAAACCAAGAAGAAACAATTTGCGAAAGGTAATTTCGGTCCTTCTAAACTGGAATTCCCAAAGTCAAAAGGTAAGAAAAAAAAGAAGAAGTAAGACTTCTTGGAAATCCGATGTAGGAGTTCCTACATCGGATATTTAATCAACTCTGCGGCTTTTTATCCGGCGTATTTAGAATACAGGATCGGCCCGAAAGCGGTCACAAGCAAGGTAAGTGTTAGAACAATAATCGGAATTACGATATGTTCATGCCTTGCAAAGAAACCTTTTCCTTCTAAACTTTTATCCTCTACTAGTAAGTCTCTTACTACGTGTTTCGTCAACAAGTGGTTGAGTGCAACAGGCGGAGTCAAATAACCCAACTCGAAGGAAACAAGGGCAGTCATCCAGAAATTCAAAGGATGAATACCGTTTGCCTTAGCGATCGGATACAAGGTTACTGAAACTAAGATCACGGCTCCATACGGGTCCATAAGCATTCCAATGATCACAAGAGCAAATGTCAAAATCAACATCGCAGACATTGGAGAACCTAGTTGAGTCGGGAATAGATTGATCACTTCCGATCTTTCAAAAACCCCACCCATACAAGCGGATAATCCCATGAGGAGAAGAAGTGCTCCTAAATGTGAACCTGCATCATAAGAAGTTCTGGAAAGTTCCACTTCTTCGTTATGAGTTTCTCCTTTTTCCAATTTTTCCTTTTTGGAAATTTTATAATCGATAAACAGAAGCGCCAACATCGCGATCGGCAGGATATACGGTGCAGTTCTTTCATCGAAATGGGTTCCAAGTGCAAGAACGATCGTAAGAACGATTGCAATGGAGATCACCAAATACACTGAGAAAGATTTGAATGCCAATAAAGATTTTTTAAATGCATCTTGTTCAGGCTTGATCTTCCAGGATTCGGTTCTACTAAACCAACTAACGATCAAGAATAAAGTGGAAGAAAGTGCAAACACCCTCCAACCCCAATGGAATAATTCGTCAGTAGTCACTTCTAAGTTCAAAGAAGCAACGATCACCACGAGTAAACATGGAGGAAGAACTACTCCTAAACTTCCTGACATTGCAGTAGCAGCGAGTGCTCTCTCTTGGCTTGCACCTGCTCTTCTCAATTCTTTAAAAATTGTAGCACCTAATGCTAAAACCACGATCCCGGATGCGCCGCTATAAGCTGTAGGAAGAGCCGCGACAACAACGATAATCACCGCCAATAATTCGGAAGGAAGTTTCCATGGGTTCAAAAGATCGAAAAATCTTTTTCCTAAAGAAGTATCTCTTAAAAGAATTCCAGTCCAAACATAAAGACCAATCTGGATATAAAGCTGAGCGTGTGCCGTCAATTTTTGCAGATAGATCGCAAGTCCAGCTGGATGTTTCTCTAAAATAAAGAAGTACAATCCGCAAATCAGCGCCATCCAAGCATAAAGAGGAACGCATAATAATGCATTGGAAAGTTTAGTGTTCTGCTTACCTTCTCCGTTTTTAAATACAGGATTTTTTAAATTATAAAAATTTAATCCTGCTAAAAGTATAAGCCCACCGACCCAAAGCACTTGGATCTGAGCTTCCACACCTTTTTGAAGAGGATACATGAATGCAGCGGACACCATAATGATCGTATTCGCGATGATCTGGCTCCACTCCGTGATCTTTTCCTCTTTTGAGTTTTCAGGATTCCTAAGAGCAATATGGTATCTTCTGGTAGTGGAAACAGTTCCAGCTACGATCAGTAGAAATACCATTGTCATTGGAATATAATCTATGGCCGAGATAGTAATCCAAGAAAGCCTACGTTCGAATCCGCAATATAATTTCTGCCCTGTAGTTAGGGAGCCGGCCAGCTTCTCTAACTCTAATTGGGTCTCAGTAGGTCCTGTTGGAACTCCTACATTCTTCCCACCGGTTGTATCTCCAAGACCGATATCATCCAAAGCGTCCATATCCGCTTGGCTGACTTCTGCTTTTGTATCTGCTTCCGCATTCGGATCCGCGATACAAACATTTCGGATCATTGCATAATTCGGCCAAATACTGCCGCCTAAGCCCAGTAGCCTAGCTTGGACTAACTGGCTTCCACTTTGAACAAGGGGTACGAATAAAAAGAATAATACCGCCCAGGAAACGATTTTTCTCCACATAGAATATCCTCTGGAATCTGCGATTGATTGATATAAGAGTAGCGGGAAAGATTTTTCCCGCCTTTTTTGTGTTAGTTTTAGAAATTATTCCAGGTTATCCGCGCACTCAGCGGCTTCTTTATCCGCGCTGCAACGAACCCTTTTCATTAATTTCAGAATGGTAGGATGATATACTTTTTTGTCTCTCAGCCTAATTCTAACTTCTCTGAATTTTTCGAAATAGTTCTTTTGAAGATCTTTAGGAACTTCTATCCAAAACTTAGCCGGAATTTCTTGCTCAGCCTTTTTGGTAAGAGAAAGCATTGCATCAAATTGAGTCGCTGCCCATGCTCTAGAAGTATTTCCGAAACCCTCTGCAAAATCTTTATGACGAGCCACGATCTGGAAAGTCAATTGTCCGATCGGAAAACGAACGATTCCACCATTCGGAGAAATTCCTTTCATTAGTTCCAAAGGTTTGATCCCGATTGCAGGAGAATAACAAGCATCCGCTCTTCCGTTATTGAATATACCGGCAAAAGTAGCAATCTCAGCAGGAACCATAGAAGCTCCTACGATATCCACCATGGTAGTGGCAGCTTGGTCATAAGTTAAAGTAGCGATCTTTCTACCGGCCAAGTCCTTGATATCTTTCAGGTTCTTGTCTCTTAATAAAAGATAAACGGCTCCGCCAGGGAACATAGCCATGGTTTCGTAGTCGCCGTCCGTATTCAGTTCTCTTACTTTAGGATTTGATAATGCTTCGATTGTTTTGCGGAGAAGGTCATAACTTGGCAATGCACCGATCGCTTCGATGGATCCTGATTCATGCACATAACTTCTTACTCTAAGAGAAGTTAAGAATGCCATATTACATTTTCCGGCTTTGAAGTCGGAGTTTGCCACAACTTCGTCAGTATAAGCTTTTAGATCCAGACGGATTCCCCATGTTAAAGCTTGTGCTTGGTATCTTTGTGCCGCTTTAAACACGTCTCCGTGTGCTCCGGAAGGATCGAATACACACATGGATCGATCCACCGTCTCCGCTGCTCCCACACCTACGGACATCCAAGTCCCGAGAATGATTACCGATAGAATGAGAAACTTCTTCATATAGTTTTTTCTCCTTAAGGTCCCTTTTTTTTCGTTTTCCACCCAAGAACCCGCTCAAAGATCTTTTAACAGATCGTCTTCTTCTTTATTGTTTTTCTTTTTTCCCGGGAAAGAGGAGAAGTTAATCGGTCCTCTATGTCCGGTCTCTTTCATCCAAATTTTATCAGATTCATGACGTGATAAATTTTCAGCAAATGCTTCCAAGAAAAGATATTCTTTCTTAGCAGGGATTTGGCTTATAACTTTAGAATGTTCTAATATAAGTTTTTTGATCTTCTCCACATCACCTTTTCCGGCAGCGGCTTGGATCTGGAAGGCCCTGGACATACGAACTCCAGCTTGGTCGCCCTGTTTGACAGCTTCTTCCATTTGTTTATTAGCATCTTTTCCTTCAGGAGTCGCACCCGGAACGGAAAGCCATACAACAGCTTCTAATGCTAAAGGAGTTCCCCACCATTTTTTAGAATCCAAACATTTGGATCCACCTGCTACAACGCTAGGTACTTCACGAGTGATCCCCGCATATCCTTGAGAAGCAAAATCGTGAAGAATTGCTAGTAATCCGGAAGAAAGTCCCACTAAATAATATAACTCTTCGTCTTCGCTGATAGAAGGACATTTCCCTTTCCATTCTCCGAAGTATTGAAGGAATCTATTATGTGCGTCCCCGTATCTTTTGGCAGCAATCCCATGGTAACGGATCTGTCTTGCCTGGTTATCCAGTGCTTCTTCTCCCTTACCTTTACGAACTGCTGCGATATATAAAAGTTCAGCCTCTTGTGCTTGTTTCTCTGCACACATCCCTGCTCCCATTTGCGCTACCATAGTGGCCAGTTCCACAGAAGCTCCTGTCCTTTCGAAAGAAGCTACTAAAGGCCCGAGTGCAGTTCCTCCAGTACAGATCGCATCCAAATCATCGGAAGCCAGATAAAAAGGAACCAAATGGTCTTGGGCGTAAGAGTTTAAAGTTTTACCGGTAACTCTATATACGATGGAACAGTTTGCCAGGGTAATTGTAACAATCGTTACAAAAAAAAGGATTCGTTTATTCATTTTATTTCGGGGGTTATTTTTTACTTAGAATATGGGGGATTCTGGAAGAACGTACAGAAGGGATTTACTTCGTCCAATATTTTTTTTCTAATGAGCGTTTTATTTTATAGTGCAGCGTTTCCAAAACAATCAGCTCACTGGAGAAGTAACTCGTATCTTTTCAATGAGTGAAACTGTCTCTTGGTCAGGTTCCACGCCTAATTCTTTTTTCAGGATCTTCTTCATATCCTCGAATTTGCGTAGAGCTTCATTCTTACGATCAAGAGATTGTAAAGATTCGAAATGGAATCTCCAAGCTCTTTCATCCAGATCATCCAGACGGATCCAGCTTTCCGAATCGGAAAGTAGAGAATTTGTATCTCCTGATTTCTGAGAATATTCACATAAAATTCTATAAATTTCGATCAGGTTCTTACGTAGATATTCACGTTTTAATTCCGATTCCGGGAAATACAGATCGAATTCGAAAAAGTCCCCAGTATATAGTTCTTGTGCTTCTCTATAAGATTGCACCGCTTCTTCTTCTTTTTTGTTTCGAAGAAGTTTCCCTGCTGCCTCGAATTTTTTCTCGAATTCCACAAAGTCGGCTTCTACCAGATCAGAATGGAAGAATAATCTATCCTCAGCAAATACAACCGCTTCCGGATTTCCGAGTATCTTGCGAAGACGGAAAAGTAATGCATGCAAACTGTTTAGAGCATTTTTCTCGGACATCCCAGGCCAAAGATTCTCTAATAATTCTTCTTTATGGACACCTTTGCCAAAACGAACTAATAATAGTTTAATAAGTTTGAGAAGTTTTTTCTTACTGGAATATTCGGCTGCAGGGATCTTCTTTCCATCCAAATCCAATTCTAACGGACCTAAAGCTCGAACACTTAACTTTTTAGGATTACGGCCCTTCTCATTATTAACCTTAGATTCGGAACCTTCTCCGCTTGTGTTCTTTGTTTGTGAGCCAAAAGAAGAAGTTTCCGGCTTAATAAGCCATTTGGAAACCGATTCCTTGAATTCCATTCTGACTTCCCTTTCGGACTTATTTACCGTAAGGAAACTATCCACACAGAACATCAGGATCAAAAAGCTAAAATGAGAAGTATAAGGAATTCCGATTATATCGCTCGCAACCAAGATATCCGCGATCAAACTCGCGAAGAATAATACCAATCCGTAAAATAAGAAATGGTTCCTGAATCGATTCTTGCGAAATTGATTCATTACCTTGATTAAAGTCCATATAATCATCAAAATACTAGAAAGGAAGATAAATTGCATGCTAGTAGGCTGGTCTGTTTCGTAGATCACGATGCCTAAAGAAGGAAAATGTTTAGGATGAGCAACGCTCATCGTATACGCGTTTGGATCCTGTAAAAGTATCCCTACCAGGATCAGGTTCATAAACACGTAGAGTAGAATGAAATCTCTGCTAAAAAGTTTTTTATAATTATTCACGAATAACGCGATAAACGTGGCAAATACTACTGCTGTAGCATTCTCCACCCTTTCCCAGATCAGAGCCTTTTCAGGGTTGTCTACGTTGATGGTTTGGATAAAACAAAATAGATAGGCGCCATACGCAACTTGTAGTAAGGCGAAGTATAGAAGGTATGACTGTTTCCGATTTCTAAAATATAAAACTAAATTATGAATCGTACGGTATACTAATACAGTCACGACCAAATAACATGAAAGCTGATAATACGTCATATCCACTTTTCGTTTCCTATCTTATCCGGATTCCTGCAACCCATTTATGAAAACGGGACAAAAATTGTGACTAAATGCTCACTATTTTTAAATGCAAGTATTTGAATGAGTTTCCTTTTCTTTTTTATAAAATTATATAGCACGTTCTAACGATCGTTATGAAATAATGAATGCCGTTCGATAAAAATCGAACGAAAACTTTTGCGAAACTGTAGCAAAAGAAAATCAAAATTACACAATCCTAATTGAGTGAAGACTCACTCATAAGCTTTTTCTAATTTAGTAATCCAAGAAGCTCCTTAAAAAAAAACCGAAAGGGGAAACCCTTTCGGTCATTTCGACATCTAGTTTTTCGAAATAGCTAGGAGTGTTTAAGGGCAGACAATCAGAGATGCAGGATCTGTTACAGCTTGTCCTACAAATCTCATTCCTCCTAACAGATACGGATCCGCAACTTGAGGAGTAGTCAAGGTGAAGAATTGTACCTTATCACTCTTCGCACTGATCGCACAGGATTGAGTTCCTGCAGGGTTGATCAATTTAGGGAAGGTGATATCCGGAGGCATAGGTATCTCTTTCATAATACTGTTTACCATTGGAATTACCAAAGTGGTGACTAACGGAGCGATCACCGACTTAATACCTTCAGGATCCAAACCGAATGGATTGTAAGTTTGTCCTTCCAAAACTTCTACTGCATAATCCAAGTTATTCACTGGATCCAAGATCACCTGAAGTGCATTCAAGTTAGCAAATGCAGGGTTATTGGTCGGGTTAGAGAACATTTTGAAACGGAAGTCTGCATCCGCAGCAAAACTGATCCTAACTGTTCCAAGAGTTTGTTGGTAACCGTTCGCTCTTGTATCCGCTTGGCATTCGGTAAGTTCGGAATCCACAAGCCCTGTGCAGGAAGTCGGTTTTTTAGCGACGATCTGTAATTGCATTTCAGTGAAATACAATCTCATCTTAGGTACTCCAGCGGAAGTCATAGGTTTGAACTTCACGTTAGGAGCATGGATTGGAGACATCACCATATCGATATCATCAAAAGATTTTACCGGAGGTGCAATTGCGTTAGAACCATTTAGACCTTGTAATTTGTTTCTTCCTGGCACGAGGATCGTAACCAAAGGAGAAGCTTTTAAGAAGGAAGTCGTTAACGCAAATAGAGGGTCAGCACCTGCAAAAGCGTTCATTCCATCAATGAATGCTTTATTCAGAACGATATCCAATCCCCTTCTCTGCCATAAATGGAATGCAGCCTGAGAAATTGTATCAGTATGCATGGAGATCAAGAATCCAGGGTTCGCAGCGGATTGACTGAACTGATAAGTAGAAGGCGGTGGATTCGCAGCAGTCCAAGTCCTGGTCGTAACCATTCCGGTTTTTCCGGATTGGGTCCTTAGTCCGCCTGGCGGGTTATAACCGCTTGTGAACGCGAAGTCCAGAGAAGTTACAAGTCCTTTATTCGTTCCATCATGTTTGATAGAAGCATCCGTATTTAACTTAAACTTCACAGTTAATGGGAAGTTTCCAAGAGGTGCAGGAAGATAACTTGGTAAAGTGATGGTCACTCCAGTATCTCTTAAGTCTGCAATTACAGAGTTCAGAACGTTCGGAGCGATCCTTTGTACTATATCTCTCAACATGTATTGAGTGATGATCTGTTTCACCTGGTCCACAGTCAAGTTCGCCATATTACTCAACTCTGCTCTACCTACGAGTGCTTCGATGATAGTGTTAAATCCTTCACTACCATGAATATAGGTCATCGGTTCCGTATACATAAAGTCAGAAGTATCTTCTCCAGGATATAAACCCGCTAAAGACATATGTAAAGGGTTTGCCCATGGACGAATGAAGAAGTTATTCGTATTCGAAAGTATCTGAGCTATGCTAGGATTATCAGGGAAATAGTCATCATTTACTGTGAAAGGAGTTTTAACGGTCATATTGATCAAACCGTCGGAAGTCACAGTCATATTATTACGAGTACGAGCTAAGGCCAAACGAGGCTTAGAAAGTTTGACGTCGTTCCAATCGTAACCTGCCGGGTTCAACACTCCTTCTACTGCAGGATCCCAGTTCAACTTAGCAGTTGTTCTGAATACAAGCAAAGCTCCCGGTCCGTTAAATGCTCCATACCAGTCTTCGAAACGAGATACGACTAAAAGATCCACCTCTGTGTATCTGGATTTTAGATCCAGACCTAATCCAGGATTTACTCCTCCAGAACCAGGGTTCACTTTTAAGTCTGCAACAACGTTTCCTAATTGGGTTCCAGTTCCTGCGGCACAACCATGAGTTGCATTATTCGAACCGCAACGAACTAATTTAGGAAGTCTCATATCCGTTACGTATACGTCTAATGTGATCGCCGCACTTCCGTCCGCAATTCCACCGGAAGCTACGTTTAAGATAGCACTGTATTTAGAGAAAGGTCCCGGAGCTATTTTTTCGATATGATATGAATCGAAGAAACATGCAGGGAAGGCACAATCTAATAGGTCTTCTCCTGCCGATCCGATATCCCCTTCCGGTCTACCGAATGGAGAGAATACTGTAGAAGTATATCCACCGTTCTTATAAGACTTCACGTCGGTAGGATAATGGCAAAGACTCCAAGCAGCCTCGCCCCAATGGAATAAGTTCTTACAAGCCTGAGGATAATTCGCGTTATTCTGATTTTGGCCGCAATTATTACTATTGTATATATTCCACCATTGGTCTCTATCGATCCCATTTCTTTTTTTAGGGTGATAAGGAGGACCGTTATCCGTAACACAATCAGGGTGTCTTACCCAACAATATCCCCTTCCTGCACCACCGGATTTAGCTCCGAACACAGGAATATAGTCGAAATCTTTAAATGCCGCTACGTTCGCATCCCCAGACATTTTAGCGTCTTGTCTCATACAAGCTTCGCCGATAGTCCATGCGTTGTTCTCGAAAAATTTCTTTTTAGGAAAATCTGGCATTCCCAATAAGAATTCTTGGAAGGTACGAGGTGTTCCGTTTGAATCTTTTACTTTAAAAGCGCCTGTAGTATATTTCTGGATGGCTTTCCCTAAGAATGGAAGCATTTGTGCCTCATCCATTACGCCGTTTGCTACGTAAGGAAGAACACCATTCGCATTCTCCAATTTACCGTAGTTAAAGCTGAAATACTTGCGGAAAGTTTTTCCGTTAGCAGTAATAATCTCATAATAGTAGGTATTCCCACCAACGGTAGGAGGAACCTGAGAAGTATTTAAGTTCAAAGAGATTGTAGCACTCATTGAACAAGGAGGAGTGGTACAAATATCTTGAGAATTATTAGAACCGACCTTTTTCAAAGAAACCGATTGGATGTAATTTTCACCTGTTACCGGATTTACGTAAGTTGAAGCCAATTGTAATACAGCAGACTGATCGAATGTCATATCATTCGATCCATTTAGAGTATATTGGCTTCCTTGAGTAATTTTATTAGTCAGACTATAATCAGCGGTCGTTCTAAAGTTAATATTATAATTTTCTAAAGCAACTCCTGCGATAGTAGCCGCATTCGGATTAATTGTAAGAGTATAGGTCTCTGTAGGTTTTAACTCGCGATAAGGGTTAAAGAATAATCTTTGCGGACTTTTCCAGTAAAATTCTCCACCTGGATTAGGCCCGATCAAATTCCCTGAATTCCCTGTAATCGTAAAATTTTGTTCGACAGTGGTCTTATTCATCGGATGAGAAAAGCGGATCTCTAATTCCTTGTATCTGTCCACATTCTCGACGGAATTAATGAATAAGGTAGCCTGAGGACTGGTAGAGCCGAAATCTACCGGAAGAACGGCGGTATCATTATCCACACTGTTATACGGAGGTTGAAGATTAGGATTCGCATCAAATATCCTTCCCCCAGAAAAGAATCCCAGGTCGAATACATCCGACATTGCAAATCCTTTCATTTTCTCCGGGCTACACCCTAGGACTACCGCCCACAAAATAGAAAGGATTGCGAGTTTGATTCCCTTATCGACATTAGAAACTTTTATATTTTTCAGATTCATTTCCAGCCCTCGACTTATTTTTCCCAAAAAAATTCTCTTCATTATTCTCACCGGGTGAATACCGTAACGAACCTATCCCAATAGGTGTCCGAGTTTTCATCTTCGTTAAATCTGTCGTAGAATACGAATCCATCCGGGAATTGTTTTTTACCCGTCGAAGCAAGATCCGCAAAAATACCCATCAACACTCCTGCCGTATAGATCAGTGAGCTTTCGTCTTCTCTTTGTGTTTGTATCATATCCGACACCAAAAGTCTTTTAGCGTCTTTGAATATGGATTTGAGTGAATGAGGACTTCTCATGTCCGTTTCTAAATAAGAATAGAATTCTCCGGTCTTAACGATCCCCATCAACACTCCCACGGTGCTTCTTCCGTAAGGTGCGGAGACTTGCGCCAAGTCAGCCGTATCTACACTTAATAAATTCGTAATTAAATAATCCTGGGTATTGGTATTATCACGAACAAGTCCTCCCAAAAGATCCACAACAGAGGTCAATTGAGCGTTTGTAGGAACATTGTCTATGATCATATCCATAGAAAAATCCAAGGTGGAGATAAGACTATAAACGGAATCCGGATCGAAATAATCTCGGATACGGACCGCCCATACTCCTAACCTATCCCATTCCGGATCATAAATATTCACCACTCTCGAATCAGGGAAAGCAGCGACCATATCTCGGATCTCACCCAGATACGCTTGCAGATTGAATTGGATCGGAGTAGGACTTTCGTTTGAAAGTTTTATCTCCCCTATCAGATCTGCAATCGCTTGGAAAGTAATTTGAGCTCCGCTTGCTCTTTCCGGTTTTCCCATTTCAGCCAGCATTTGCACAAAAGTGCTTAAAAGATCCGTTCTTGAGATAAGATTCAAAAGACCGTCTTGGTATCTTCTTTCATTCTCGGCGAGGATAGAAAGAGGAGAACGTACCGGTTTACTTGTAATTGGATCCAAATAACGGAAGAAATACTCTCCTTCGGTAGAGGAGTTACTTCTTATATCAGAATCAACATTGATTGTTTTCACAACGTCGATCGTAGTATTCGGGGTACTTGATGAAGGATCTTGGATACGAGCAAGTAAAGGTCTAGTTAAAGCAGCACTCAGCCCTGTTAAAATTTGGAACGGATTTTTATTCAAGCTTGGACTTGCTTGGTCATCTAGAGTCCATGCAAGAGAAAGTATCAAAGGTAAAAGTCTATTTCTCTGTTCCCAAGATTCATCTACCGATTTTCCATATAGAGCTACATTTGGTCCGGAAGGTAAAATTTTGTCCGGAGACAAAAAGGATAATCTTTCCATAACGGCGAAGTTTGCCGCAATTACCTGAGGTAGAACACCGTAACCATCCGGATCCGGATAGAAGATACTATAAACGGAAGCATCTCCTAAGCTATTGAATGTTAGAGAACCGGTTCCGCTTGTACCATAATCCCAAGCTTCCAAATAGAATAGGCTATCACCAGGAACATCTGAAAAGTTTTCTTGGAGAATTGGCACCCCAGGAGCTTTAAAGTCAGGCTTACTTGCCGGAGTTGCACATCCAGGTTTTAAGAATGCATTCTTAATTTTCCAAATCGCATTCAGATTGTCCGAACAATTTGATCCACTAGCTAAAACCGGTCTTGCGTTCATTAAACCAGTCAACCCGTTTGCAATCACGGTCACGAAAGCAGCCATCTTGTATGGTACTCCAGTGCCCAGGGAGGCACGAAGAGGGATTACAGCTACCATACGTTTTTCATGAAGTAACCACTGGAAGTTCTTATAGATCGCTTCCTCGTCTGTGTTTACTGCTCTTTCCGTAGCATTATCTTTTGCAATTTCCCAAACAGGAATGCTCCATCCTTTCACGCCGGAAGCATTTACCCCTGCAGCAACCTGAGTGAAAGAGTTATTTGCTACAACCGCGTTTGTTTCTCTTCCTCCAGGACCTACCCATTTACAAATTGTTCCACCAGAACAAGAACCGTTTGCAGTATTGGATACTTTGATCCTATATTCTGAGGTATTCCAAGATTCTTTGTAGATCTGATCTATACCGTTCGAATCTTTATATAACTTTCCATCGATGGTAAACACGTTTCCATTCGAGTCTGTGCGATTTTTATTATAATATGGACCACCGCCGGAAATCAAAATCGTCCGGATTAATTTCATAATAAATGGAATTGTTTTAGTATAAACCGGATCGTTCGCAGCAGGAATAATGTTTGGATCCGGAGCTTCTAACAGAGTTAAAGTGGGAGTATTCAAACCGATTGTCAAAGCTGAAGGAGTACTTGCATCCCCGTTTTTGAAAACGGCTCCGTCATTCGCACTTTGTTTCATGAATTCTTTGATCCCGATCGATCCAGTCATAGCAGAATTCATAGAATGAATACTATCACCTACAGTGAGAACACCACCTGTCATCGGTCCACCATTCGAACCATTCGTTTCCAATGCTTTCGTAGTGTTATCAGTTAGGTTTGCCCAGCGATATCCGTATACATCCGACAAAGTCAGAATGAACATCAAAGATTCAAGAGCAGTAACAGGGCTACTGGTTATATTCGCTGGATTAGATCTATCCAAGCCGTTTGCATCTAATCGGATTAACTCTCTTAAAGAGTGGTCCACACCGGTAATGCTAGTTGCGAAATCAAACTTCGCGAAATTTTTAGCCATCTCTAAGGAAAGAAGAACATTCGGATCTGCAGTAAAGTTTCCGCCCTTCCCAAGCATTGGTCTTAAATAACGGAATGATTCGGATAGAATGGAAGAAAGTTCTGCCGGGTAAGTAGCATCCCTATAATCTGCAAAGGCAGGATCAGAGTATAAGTTTACGTCGTCGCCAGTTGGCGCAGAAGCAGTAAAATAATATTCTAAATTGACTACTAAGTTCTTTAATACTGTTTCAGAAGACTTAGCGTCGCTAAATCCTGCTCTTTGGCGAAAGGACTTTCCTATCGCAGAGATCATCTGAATCAATTTTTCTTTCATTACTCTATCAGCAATGAGAGAAGGATCCACCATCCCTTGAAGTAATCCTTTAATCGCGGCTTTCGCATTCGCGTTTTGGTTGATCGCCTTGTCTAGTACATCCTCTAATTCCACAAAAAGGATCTTAATTTCAGGATCTTTTAATATTGTAGAAACCTCTTTAAATTTGGTTTCCATAGCCTCTTTGGAATAAGTAGTATACATATACTTCAAAGCGGTCTGGCTAAGTGGTGCCATATTACGAAGTACAGGTTTACGATAATTACGTAATGCTTCCAACCAAGGTTGAAGTGTATCGAATGCGTTATTCGGTGCGTTCTCTATACGATCTAAAAGAGAATGAACTCTAAGGAGAGACTGACGCACATGAGCTTCCGGCTTAAGAAGAAGATCTCCGGAAACTCTTAAAAATCCTACGATATCCTCTCTATAAGGAATAGTCATAGAAGATTCTAATTTAAGATTGAAACTAATAGGTTCTAAACTTTGGAAACCTGATTTGATAGAAGGATAATCATCGAACAAATTAAAAAGGCGAATTCCCTTATAATCGATATTATCGTAAAAAGTATCCGCGCTTGATTTATCTCCACCTGCCTGACAGCCCATCCCCAGAGCCAAACAAAGCAAGAAAAGAATGTGTGCTTTCTTTATATTCATATCTATTAGCTTATCCTAACAGTTTCTTTCCAAGTGTGGACAGCATAGCGATCGCTACATAAAGCGGGCTTATATCAGGCTTATATTTCCGGCGCATTTGAAAAAAAATAAGCGAGACTCTATAAAAAGTTTCCGGCTGGTTTTCGGTTCTTTTTAAAATAACAATTGTTATTCAATATAGCATTTTTCGATTGGAGGTCTCAATCTATCTTTTGAGACTTCGATTTTGTCCATTCGAATTAAAACTATATTACAAAAAACGAAACTACCCTTCTATCACTTGGGAGATGGGTTAAACAGAACGAGTGTTTTATAAAATTTATTCTAGATTTCGTTCTAAAATATAGAAGGTACTACAAAATTCATCCCAGTCTGAGCGGCTCTATATCGCGAATGGAATCCTTGACAACTTGCTCAGTTTTTTTCATTCTCCCAGCCATGCCTCCAGATGCAATGGGAAGTCATAGTTTGTACAATCCAGGAATTTGGTTCCAGATCCTTTGGGCGATCACCCAATTCGGAACTGCACTTGGAATTCTAATGTCTTTAGGGCAGCTGGTTATGGAGAATAAATCAGCTCTAAACAGACTTTTGGCCCTGATTTTCCTGATCTTAGGCCTAATACAAGGAAGCTTCCTTCTATTAGTTTCCGGTTTATACGTAGAATTTCCCAGGATTTCTCTTATCCAATTCCCGCTGATTGCATCTGTAGGCCCTATCCTATTCGGGATCCATAATGTAAGCCAGGACAGAGACTCGGAAGAAGTCTCCTATTTGGGATTTGCGAATAAACATCTGATTCTGCCTGGTCTTGTTTGGGTCGTATATTTTCTGGCAGTGTTCCTTCTTCCCCAAGAATGGATCTTAGAAAAGATCTCGGTTTTTTTGAAAGAAACAGGCTGGAATGAGGGGGAAATTCTACTTTCTTCTCCTATTCTAATCCTGGTATTTTATATTTTACTCATCCTAAAAGGAAGTTCCGACCTGCTTAGATGGGAGGTACTACAAGAAGAATGGACCGCCAGGATCTTGGCGTTCATGGTAATTTCTACATTCGTGAATCTTGGGTTCGGTGCGGTATACTTATCCAGTAAGTCGCCTATCTTCCTTCTCGCTTGCTCCTCAATGATGGGGATAAGCCTTTGTCTTGCCTATCTGATCGGGCATAAACGACCGGCATTCTTCCAGGTTCTCCAAGAAGTAAGCCAGGCCACCAGGCAAAAATATGCACGTTCCCTACTCTCAGGAGTGAATCGACACGCACTTAGAGATAGCCTTACCCAGCTTATGGAAAAAGAAAAATTATATAGGGACGAGAAGTTGGGACTTGCAGATCTCGCAGACGAACTTGCACTTTCTACCCACCAGGTCTCCGAATTGATCAACCAGGAGCTTGGAAAAAATTTCTCCGCGTTTGTGAATGATTATAGGATCAAGGAAGCATGTGAACTTCTACAAAAAGAACCGGACAGATCCATCTTGGACATAGCATTCGAAGTTGGATTCGCGACTAAGTCCTCATTTCATAGAGCATTCCAAAAACATACAGGTAAAACACCTTCCGAATTCAGAGGAAGCTAATCAGTTTTATGCCAAACTAAACACTACTTTTGTTAGAAAGATCGGTAAAAATTTATAGATTGGGACGAAATCCGCAGTTGCATTCGATCAATTGAGACGACCGTTTTCAAAAATTCCCGTAAGATATGGACAACCGAAAACAAAAACGGAGGAAACCGATGATCGCCATTGCCGAAAGAGCAACCGCACAGGTTCCAACCAAACTTTATACTAGATTGTCCCAAAAAGAAAAAAGTAAGAAGATCATGAAATGGATCCGATTCAGGGACAGAAAACTACGCGGTAAATTCGAATTCTTAAAACACCAAGATGAATTAGGTCTAACGATCACTTTAGGTTCCGCTGCAGGTATGATCTTATTCGCAGGACTTTATATCGCAGGGATCATTCCTGCTTGGGCATGTATCGTTGCGAATGGAGTCCTTGCTTCCATTCTTCATGAGGTCGAACACGACTTAATTCATAATTTATATTATAAGGATAATCTAAAGGTCCAAAACTTTATGTTCTGGATGGTTTGGATCTTTCGTGGAAACACAGTAAGTCCTTGGTATAGAAGAATGATCCATACTCTTCATCATAAGGTTTCCGGCCATAAAGAAGATATAGAAGAACGTTTGATCGGAAATGGAATGAAATTCGGATTAAAACGTTTTATCACTATGATGGACGGGAATATGTCCTTCTTATTCCAAGCTCATATTCTTCGCAGAGAGGCTCCTAAATTTAAAAGAAGCGAGATCACTCGGTCCAGCTGGCCTTATCTTGTGATCTATTTTCATCTCTGGTATAATTTCCTATTCATCAATCTTTTCTATATCGGAAATGAATTATTAGGAAAACCTGTAGAAGTCCCTGCTTGGTTGGATACTGTACGTCATCTATTGAATATTTCCGCAGTGGTTTATACGATCCCTAACTGGATCAGACAAACAAGCATTCAGATCGTTTCTTCTAATATGCATTATTATGGAGATGTAAAGGGACTTCATGAGCAAACGCAAGTGTTGAATCGTTGGTTCTTATTCCCTCTTCATCTATTCTGTTTTAATTTCGGAAGCACTCATGGAATACATCATTTCGTAGTGAACCAGCCTTTTTATCTCAGACAAGCGGTGGCACCTTTTGTTCATCCTGCTATGAAACGTTACGGGATCAGATTTAATGATTTCGGAAGTATTTTCAGGGGGAATCGTTTGGGGAAAGAGGAAGTCTTAGCAGCGGCTTAAATCAGAATCTTCTTTGGTATGGGATTCGGGTGCAAAGCCCGGATCCTTCTTCTTTTTAGATTATTACAAATCATTGAAATCATTTACAAAGTAAAAGTAATTCCTTTCCGTTCCGAATAGGCATCCGAAATTAGTCCTGCCAGATGCAGGAAAATAGACTTAGAACCTATCTTGAATTCCAAGTTTCCCAAATTTTGATCAGCGGGAACGTATTATTCGCCCAGGTCCTTTCTTATTCCCCTTCCCTCATTACTTGGGGAAGAACATTATTTGCAGCAAGTCTATTAGGTTTCGTTCTTTGGTTTAGAAAAAGGCCATTCTTCTTCCCCACCAAAAAAGAAAATTGGATCTCATTTTCTTTGGGCGTCTTACTCGCTTTTCATTGGGTTACTTTTTTTGCATCAGCACAAGAAGCGACTATAGCAGTGGCGGTTCTTACTCTATTCACTCATCCTGTCTGGACAGTATTACTTGAACCTTTGTTTTTTCCTTCTAAGATCAGAAGCCTGGATCTTGGACTCGCAGTCTTAGTTCTTTTTGGAATGTGGATACTTGTCCCAAGTTTCGACCTAGACAACAAATATCTTTTGGGAGTGGGGTTAGGACTTGCATCATCCTGGGCAATGGCATTCAGAAATATTCTCACCAAAAAATATCTCTCGGGGCATGGATCCACTCAAGTAATGTTCCATCAAACAGCTATTACTTGTTTTGTTTTAAGCCCAGTCTTATTTTTTGAAGATCTATTTGTTACTCCTAAGGATTGGGGACTAGTCATTCTTTTAGGAGTATTTTTTACTGCAGTAGGACATACATTCTATATCAAATCAGTATTTAAGATGAAGGTGAAAACCGCAGGATTATTATCCACCGTTCAGCCCGTATATTCTGCAATCCTTGCCTGGGCAATCTTACACGAAGTTCCCAGAAAAGAAGAATTTATAGGAGGGGCACTGATCTTATTTGCAGCTGCTCTAGAATCATTTAGATACAGGAAAAAAACGGAATAAAAGAATGTTTGCTCTTGTAGACGGATCTGCTCCTTTCTTTCTGGAATCCAAAGAAAAACACCAGAATTGGTCCAAGGCGCCTTTAGCACATTTAGAAAAGTCTTCCCTACCTTCTAAGAAAAAACATAAAAGAGTCAGAGAATCCTTTTATAGATACACTAAAAGAATTTCTAAATTAGGATTTAATGCAGTCAGCCTGGATGAGCTATGTTATCTTTCCGAAAGAGATTTTTATCCGGAAGATCTAAAACGTAAGATCTCTTCTTATCGCAAAAAATATAAAAAACTATTTAAGATCGCTTCTTCTCAAGGATTGAACGTATTTATCACCACGGATTTTTTTTCCATCAATGATTCCATTTTAGAACATACGGACGGAAACTTAGACAAGATCATCCGGCTTTTTAAAGAATCTTTAGAAGATCTATTTTCTAGTTTTACGGAAATTTCAGGAATAGTACTTCGTATCGGTGAATCGGATGGAGTAGATGTTACCGGAGATTTCAGAAGTAAACTTCTTCTAAAAAACCCGAAACAGGCAAACTCATTCCTGAAGGAAATATTACCGGTTTTAGAAAAACATAATAAAACATTAATATTCAGGACCTGGACCTTAGGAGCCTATGAAATAGGAGACCTGATCTGGAATCCAAAAACATATCGTAAAGTATTCCAAGACATAGAAAGTAAATCTCTTATCATTTCTTTAAAATATGGAGAAGGAGATTTTTTCAGATATCTTCCTATCAATCCATTATTCTTCGAAGATGATAAACCTAAACTTTTAGAATTACAGGCCAGAAGAGAATATGAAGGTTTTGGAGAATACCCAAGCTTTGTAGGATGGATGTATGAAAAATACAGATCCGAACTTTTAGGAAAAGCGAATATCGCAGGGATCAGTGTTTGGACACAAACCGGAGGATGGTCTTCCTTCAAAAATATCACATTTTTAAAACGTTCTTCTTATTGGAATGAATTGAATACATTCGTTTCCGTTCAGTTATTTACAAAACCGGAAAGAAGTTTAGAGGAAATACTTCTTAAATTTTATGGCAAAAAGAATTCGGATCTATTTTTGGAATTTTTAAAACTAAGCGAAGAATTGATCTTAAATCTTTTGTATGATCCCGGATTTGCTAGACAAAGTTTTTATATGCATCGTGTTCGGATCCCCCCTATTCTTCATATCACCTGGGACAAGATTACGGTTTCGGATCCTTTCCGGTCCTTATATTTTTTCTTAAATTCGGATCCAAAACAATCATTACAATTAGGAGAAGAAGCTTTTTCAAAACTTTCTAGGATGAAAAAGATTTCCGAGAAACTGGATCTACCTTATGATTCCCAATTCCAAAAAAAGACATTTAGGCTCATCCTAAACGCAAGAAAACTACTCTACACAGAAAACTCAGGCCTATTAGCCGAATCCAAAAGACTCGCAAAAGAATATCATAAGAAATATCCTAAAACTTTCCGCTTCCAGTTCCAGGCATCCAAGTCCAAACCTTCCCCGTTTTTAGGATTTATACTAAAACTATTTTTGAGAAATAGAAGCCGCTACAGGATACGTGACAAAATCTTATTTCATCCTGTTTTGCGTAAAATCTACTATTTGGTATTTTTAGGGATTAAAAACAAACTCCCCGATTTTATCAACCGCCAGGGAATGCCTGTCAGAGAATTATTACAATGAAATCGGATTGACGAATCTAAGTTTAGGGTCAAAAATTTTACTATGGCTCGAATTTTCACAGGTTCCTTAATTCCTATTTTCGCATTTTTTATAATATTCAACTGTTCTTCCGCGGAAACAAAGGATTCTTCAGAATCTTCCGGCAATACGAGTGCAAGCTCATCCAGATCGGAAGGTTCAAATTCCGCTTCCAATAGATCCTTCAGTCCGGACCAAAATACCGAAGATGGTCGTTGCGAAACCGGCGACTGCGAAAACGGCACAGGCACCTATGTATATTCTACGGGAGATATATATACCGGTGGATTCAGTAGCGGGATGAGAGAAGGTAAAGGCAAATTCGTTTACAAAAACGGAGACAAGTTCGAAGGAATTTATGTAAATGATCTGAAAGAAGGAGATGGAATGTATTTCTACTCCAACGGAACCGTGATCCGAGGAAATTTTGCAAAAGGTATCATCAAAGGTTCCGGAAAGGTCACATTCACCGATGGAAGTATTTTAGTGACCGAGTTTACCGACTCCAGCAATTCGAATCCCGGGCCTTATACCAAAAAAGACGGAACAGAAACCGAATGTTATTTGGAAAATAAGGTTTTAGTCTGCGTAAAACCGGACCCTGCTGCCGCACCTAAAACCCAACAATAGAATATTCTCATTCATCTGAATGAGAATGTGTTCCTGAATTACTCCATTCTTTCGCCTGGCTTGGATCAACCCTCACCAAAGTATGAGTGATCTGGAATGGATCACTCGCCCAGTTTGGCATTGTACGAATTTCTACAATTCTATACCAAACAGAACCGGGTTCCACTTGGAATAAATGATTCACACAAAGACATTTGAATTTAAAACCGAAACCGAACTCGGGTGGATTCACTGAATGAGGTGCCGCAAAGAAGTATAATTTTTCCTTTGTTTCATTCTTATATACTAAAGCAAACTTACGGGTTTCTCCCGGACCCAAAATTAATTTTGAATCTTCTATCAAACTAGAAATCGGAGCCTGATTCAGATCCGAAACTGTATTCGTATCCCAGAGTTGAACCGGCCTCTGAGAAGCCAGTTCATAAATTTTCATTTCTCCAGGAAAACCTTTATAGATCCAATCTATACGTACCGGAACTCCCCCCTTTTTCCCGGATAAATTCAAGGAAAAAGAAGGATCGGAAGTTTTATCTTTTTCGCAATAGCTGAGGCTCAAAACGAAAAGAAGAAGAGTAACTTTCTTAAACAAAACTTATTCCTGAACCAATTCCAAAGTAGCAAACTGGAAAACTTTTCCAGGATTTTCATTCTTTATGAAAAGTTTATTTCCGGATTTACGAAGAAGTATTTGTTCTTGGAAAATTTTCTCCCCATTTTCCGAATCCTGGCTATTATTACAGTCTCTTCCACAACCATTACAGTCTCCGCCGTAATAATCTTCGTTATATTCTTTTTGGGTCATTTTACGAACAAGGCCGAATATACGAAGTTTCAAACCGTCAGGTTTGGCTTCTTTCACTTCATAATTTCCTAATGCAAAGAAACTTTTATTAATCTGTCCATCTCCGTCCGTTTCGGTCGTATTTCCTTCAAAAAAAAGACTTCCGTCGGATCTCAAACGTAATGTCCAGTTAGAGGATATAAGACCGGATTCAGGTGTTTGTTCTTCTCCAGTATTTCCTTCTGCGGCTGCTTCAGTATTCACTGCAGGTTGTTCCACATTTGTATTCGTAGAAGTGGGAGCATTTCCAGTATATTCCCCGCCTACGTAACTCCAGTTCAGAACATTATCTATATTGGCCGCGGAGAATTGGAAAAAGTTATTTTTTGCGATCTTCTTCACTTGTTCCATTGGATTCGGTAAGATCCAATCATCTCCGTCTGAAAAACGGATCTCGCTGATTACGAGTCCTTTATAATCTTTTCCTGTATAAATAGAATCTACTTTAAGTTTTAGTTTTTTACCTTCGAAAGTTTTGGAGAACTGGATGGTCTGAGGTCCCATGATATCCGCTACTTCTATCTTCTCCTCGAAACCATTATCACCTGTGAGAGTTGCCACTTTTAATCTTCCGTTTGTCTGGCAATGTCTATCCGATCTTTGGTAACCGTTCCAGATCTTGATAGATTTTATCTTTTGTGTTTCCTTAAAGTCGAAATCTAAAGTCACTCCCGGTCCTTTTTTGTCGGAAGCCCAAGCATATTCGTATCTAGAATCGAATAAGTTCATCACATCATAGGAAAGATTCGGCTTAGCAGTTTCGGATGCGGCAACAGTTGCTTCTACAACCTTTGGTCCCTTCCATTTCATTTTGGAACCTTTGTCATCGTAAAAGTTTACTTTTTGGACACATAAATTCGCATTTTTATGAAAATTGAAAGTCACAGAACGAGTGCTCTTAGGAGCATCAAAGGAAACCGCAGCAGTGGATCCGGTAGAAAGATCCTGGCTATATTCATCAAAGTTAATATAGGCTGTGATTGGATCCGAGAAGTCCCCGTTACAGGATTCAACTTCTATCTTGGATAATAAGAAGGTCTCATCCGGATAAAAATGAAGTTTAACAAATTTGGCACCCTCTTCCGGTCTCCATTTTTTTCCGTCCAGGATCTCGAATGGAAGCCCGCTATCCATGGAAGTGGCGGTGATCATGGAAACCGGCAATTTTTTACCGCAGTGAAAAAAGAACAATGCCCCTACTAATAGAGTCGAATATTTGGCGAACATAGGATTGCCTCCGAGAAATTGCAGAAATCAGAAATATATTTCTTAAACCAGGGGAAAACGAAAAAATAGACTCAAATTTGTTTTTTATTCCCTGTCAGGAGAAGTTCCCGGATATTTCGGCCGTCTGAAAATATGATTGGCGAATCTATTCATATCGCTCAATATCAACTAAGGGGGGAAAGATGTCGATTCCGAGCAGATATTCTATTGCGATCCATATTCTTTCCTTGATCGACAGGGACGGAGAAGAAGCCAGTTCTTCTCAAATTATGGCCGATAGTATCGGAACCAATCCGGTTGTAGTCCGAAACCTATTGGGAAAATTAAAAAAGGCGGGCCTTGTGGTTTCCAAACAAGGTGTGGCGGGAGCAAAACTCGCTAAATCTCCGGAGGAGATCCAACTTTTACAGATATACAAGGCAGTGGAAACGGAGGCTCCTCTATTCTCCATCCATGACAAGCCAAACCCTAAATGCCCTGTGGGTAAAAAGATCCAAACCACTTTGACTGGAATTTTCCAAGAGGCTCAATCCGCTCTCGAGGCAAAACTAGGAGAGTTCCATCTTTCAGATGTGCTCTTCCAATTGGATTCTGAAAAGAAAAAACGAGCTTAAGCACTGTTCATTAAAGAAGAACTCGGTCTAAATCCTCATATTTATTCCAACAAAAATCCTTGCCTCAAAATAAAGGGTTCCTAATATTCTTTTCGTCGCTCATTTCAATCCGCAAAATAATTGGAGAGAAGGATGAAAAAAATATTCAAACGGGTTTCGATTGGCCTAGGTGCTGTGCTTATCGCCTATTTGGGGATCTATTACGCTACATTTCCCAAATATGAATTCCACCCAAAGGCGGACTTAACTCAAAGTTTCGATTCGTTTTATAAAACCAAGTTAGAAGAGACTAAATCACTTCACGGTAGACCGGGCTCGGAAGAAAAACTGATCCGTTATTCTCCAGGTAAAACAGAATATACAATTCTTTACATACATGGTTTCGGCGCTTCCCGCGCAGAAGGAGAAGAAACTGTAGATAAAATTTCCGCCTCACTAAAAGCGAATACATACTACTTAAGACTTCCCGGTCATGGAACCAATAATGAAGATCATAGAGACACTCCTTTTACCGAGTATCTGCGCGTAGCAGAAGAAAGTCTATTAATGATGGATAAATTAGGAAATCAAACTATACTTATGGGAACCAGTATGGGTGGTTTAATCTCAGTTTATCTGGCAGGAAAATATCCGGATAAGATCAAGGATCTGGTATTATTCTCTCCATTCTTTGATTTTGCAGTTCCACTGGCTAAAATATTCTTTTATCCGGGTGGAATGACATTTGGAGAAACAGTCCAAGGAAAGATAAGAAAATCCCCTCCAAAAACACCTGATGATGGAATTGGAGAACATTATTACGAGCATTGGTATAAGGATCAATATTTAGGCGCAATCCAACACGTAAGTAATGCAACTAAATTCGTCCTAAGCCAACATAGCTTGGAGAAGATCAAGGTCCCTACTCTATTAGTATATTATTATAAAGATAAGGATCACCAAGATAAAACCGCAAGCGTTCCTGCGATGCTAAAAGGTTTTGATAAAATAGGCGGAGATACTCCTAATCCACTCAATACAAAGGCTCAAATCGAAAACGGAAGCCATGTTCTAACTTCTAAACATGTATTTTCCGACAAGGAGAAGGTCCAAAAAGAAGTTTTGGACTTCTTACATAAAACCGGAGTAAAATAAGATCTTTACCTTCTTCCTTTTAAAGGGAAGAAGGTATTCTCTCCAATCCCCATTGTTTCGCGGATCTTAAAATTTCCTCGGCAAGTAAGGCAAGTCCCGGTCCGGATTTTTTGCGATAACAAAGATAAAATTTCCTTTCAGTATTCCATTCTTCGAATTTTATTTTTTTAAGTTTTGGGCTAATCGAATATTCGGATAAAAACCCGATCCCAAGCCCTGCTTCCAAAGATTTGATAACCGATTCCACACTTCTCAGCTCCATTGCGATCTTAGGACCGAATTCTTTAGAGAAAGATTTGATCCTCTTCTCCACTGCCTTTCTAAGAGCGGAACCAGGATGGAATAATACAAAGGATTGTTTTTTCAGATCTTCTATCTTTATTTTCTTTTTTAGAAAAATTGGATGATCCTTGGAAGCCACGGGAAAGATCCGATCGGAAAGAAATTCTAAAACATTCAAACTTGGTTCTGAAATAGGGCCAGTTAAAATTCCTAGGTCCACTTCTCCCTTTAATACCGCGTCCTTTGTTTCTTGTGCGTCTCCTTCTCTCACGGAAAGTGAAAGTCCCGGCCTTTTTTTCAGGATCTCTTTTAAGATCTGAGGTAGGATCCAAGCGGAAACGGTTCCTCCCGCTGAAATGGAATAATTTCCTTTTAGCTCATTCTCTCCGGAAAAACCGTCTTGTATCTCTTCCCATAATTCTTTCATCCGGATCGAATATTGGTAGAATCTTTCTCCTTCATGAGTGAGTCGGACAGACCTTCCTCCTCTTTCCAAAACACTAACGCCTAATTCTTTTTCCAAAAGATAGATCTGTTTGGAGAGAGCCGGTTGTGTTAATCCCAAACGAGAAGCTGCCTTTTGGAATGTGCCGGATTCCGAAATTTCCAGGAAATAAACGATCTGTCTGAATTCCATAAGTACATATAACTTTTAGTTATATATTTTATAAAACCAATTTATTTGCATTATATCAGTAAATTTGATACCTTCTTTAACAAGAGGGAAATATGGGACAAACTTTATACGACAAAATTTGGGAAAGCCATCGGATCTCGGAAAATTCCGACTCTGAATCCATTTTATATGTGGACCGTCATATTCTTCATGAAGTGACTTCTGCCCAAGCATTCGAAGGTTTAAGGACTAAGAATAGAAATGTAAGAAGGACAGATCTTACATTCGGAGTTGTGGATCATAATGTTTCCACAAGGGACCGTAAAAATAGAGATGCGGCAGGACCTGTCTCCAGAGTGCAGATAGACACAATGGAAAAAAACTGTGAAAACTTTGGGATCCGTTTATTCGGGCCGGAAGATCCTGAACAAGGGATCGTGCATGTATTGGGACCTGAATTAGGATTTACTATTCCAGGTTCAGTAATCGTATGCGGAGATTCTCATACTGCAACCCATGGAGCATTCGGTGCATTGGCTTTCGGTATTGGAACAAGCGAAGTGGAACATGTGCTTGCCACCCAAACTTTAAAACAGGCAAAAACAAAATCAATGTTGGTACGTTTTATAGGCAAACCGGGTTTTGGCATCACTGCAAAAGATATAGTCTTAGAACTGATTTCAAAGATCGGAACCTCAGGCGGGAGAGGTTTCACCATGGAATATAAAGGAGAATGGATAAATTCCCTTTCTATGGAGGGAAGAATGACTATTTGTAATATGAGTATCGAGGCCGGAGCAAGAGCAAGCCTGATCGCTCCGGATCAAATCACTTTCGATTATTTGAAAGATAGAAAATTGATCCCTAAAGGAAAAAGTTTCGATCAGGCGGTTGAATATTGGAAAACATTCTTCACGGATATAGACGCAGTATATGATGAGATTATAGAATTAGATATTTCTAAAATAGAACCTCAGGTTACCTGGGGGACAAATCCTTCTCAGTCTTTATCTATCGGAGCTGTGGTTCCAAACCCGGAAGAATTCCAGGATGCCAGAGCAAAAGAAACCGCAATGAATGCATTGGAGTATATGGGTTTAAAACCTGGAACACCAATCTCCGAGATCAAAATTGATAAGGTATTCATAGGTTCCTGCACGAATTCCAGGATAGAAGACCTAAGATCTGCGGCAGAAGTTGCCAGAGGAAAAAAAGTACATCCAGGTGTTCAGGCATTGGTCGTTCCAGGTTCCGGTTCAGTAAAACGTCAGGCGGAATCGGAAGGTTTGGATAAAATTTTCAAGGAAGCGGGATTCGAATGGAGAGAGCCGGGTTGTTCCCTTTGTCTTGCAATGAACGACGACGTATTAAAGCCGGGAGAAAGATGCGCTTCTACTTCTAACCGTAATTTTGAAGGAAGGCAAGGAAGAGGAGGAAGAACTCATTTAGTAAGTCCTTCTATGGCAGCGGCAGCAGCGGTAACCGGAAAATTTTCAGACGTGAGGAAATTAGCATGAGCTCAAAAATTTGGACAATACATACTGGAGTTCCGATCTCCATTCCAAGAGAGGATATTGATACCGATCAAATCCTCCCTAAACAATTCATGAAATTGATAGATAAGAAAGGTTTTGGAAAACATCTATTTCATGATTGGAGATATTCTGACTTAGAAGGAAATATTCAAAATCCTGAATTCATTTTGAACCAAGAAGGATTTAAAAATGCAAGTGTTTTGATAGCCGGGAAAAATTTCGGCTGCGGTTCCAGTAGAGAACATGCGCCTTGGGCACTTTCTGATTTCGGATTCAGGGCGATTTTAGCACCTTCTTTCGCGGATATATTCTCCATCAATTCGGCAAAAAACGGGATCGCATTAGTTCGTTTGAAAGAAGAAGAAATCAATTATCTAAACGAATGGGTTACCAAAAACCCGGGATCTCAAATTAGGATCAATTTGGAAAATTTGGAAGTGCAAGCGGGAGATAAAACATTCTTCTTTCATTTGGATTCCGCTTCCGTAAATCGGATCCGAGAAGGTTTAGACGATATTGATATCACTCTGAAAAATGCAAAAGAGATCTTGGATTTCGAACAGAAACGTAAGAAAGAAAAGCCGTTTTTGGAAGTGTATTGGTGACCTTCTCCCAAAAATTTTCTCGACGGTGCTCCGCACAATAGATCTTAAAAAACCTTTTATTAGCTGGAAAAGAATTCGGGGAAAATTAATATGTTCGTCATTCTTTCGCTTCTAAAAGGAACCTAGAGTGAGTTTAACAGAATCCATTCATGATAAGATCACAACACCTATAGTTAAGATCCCTGATTCAGCCCTGAAAACGGGGATCTTCGACTTAACCAAGGATGAGCTGGGACGCAGAATTGAACTAAGGGAAGGAGTTTCCTTAAGATATATCACTCCTCAAAATCGCAGAAGATGGCTTTTAGATCGGATCTTACTCGGTTCGGATCTTACATTTTTATACGGATACTTCCGACAGATCATGATAGCGAGGCAGACTGCCCTTAATGGAAAGTTTTTCGATCCTCGTTGGATTGAATTATCAGGCGGGATCCTAGACTTGATCGAAGGTTGCCAAGGGAAATTCCAAATAGAAAATTTAGAGAATGTTATCTCCCCTAAGGGACCTGTGGTTTTTGCGGGAAACCATATGAGCGTTTTGGAAACTTTCGTATTTTCCTACTTTTTAGTACCTCATAGAAGACTCACTTATGTAGTTAAAGAAAGTTTAATAAAAGGTTATTTCGGCCCAATCATGAGAAGTAGGGATCCGATCGCAGTAGGACGCGACAATCCAAGAGAGGACCTAGTCAAGGTTTTGGAGGAAGGTGCAAATCTCCTGAAAAAAGGGGTTTCTATCGTAGTATTTCCTCAAAGTACAAGAACTAGAACGTTTAACCCTGCGGAATTCAATTCGATCGCCGTTAAACTTGCATCCAGAGCTGGAGTTCCTGTTGTTCCATTCGCGATCAAAACGGACTTTTGGGAGAATGGTAAGGTCTGGAAAGATCTAGGTAGTCTATACAGAGACAGAAAAATCCATATGAAGTTCGGCCCTCAGATAGATACCAAAGATGCCAAAAAGGCCCAAGAAACACTTTTGAATTATGTATTAACTAATTTAAAAGAATGGAATGTAGAAATTCTTTCCAGTAAAGAATAGATCAAAGAAGACGAATCCGATAAAAGTCGGATTCGTCTGATTAGAAGAAGAGAGAATTTTAGATCAATATCCTCCGCCCCCTCCTCCACTTCCCCCACCATAACCACAAGCACCAACGGCTAATAGATATTGGGAAGAACATGCAGTATTCGCATATCCCGGGTTTTCGTTAGAGCAGCTTAAATACAATGCGGCGGCGGCATTACAATTTTTCTTATCACTCTTATCATTTCCCCCGGTTCCGTATAAATCGTTATATGTATTACAATTTATAAAACCGAGCGAAGATAGAACCAATAGTAAGATCAAAATCCTTTTTTTAGTTCGCATAAACATTCTCCATAATATGGCAGATAATTTTTTCAAATATTATCTCATTGATAGGGGATCGCAATGGTTTTAGGATTAGATCACTATTTTTCGGAATCAACAATACAATTTCCGAAATAAATGGGAACCTAGCTAGGGTCATATGGTTTTATTAGGATCGTTAAGTTATGATTTCTAAGAATAAAAACTTACTCTTACTAAAACTCGCCTTAGGGATTTGTTTTTGTATTCTAATCGGTTGTATGGCGTCCCAATACCAAACCAGGGAATACGAACTCGTTTGTTACGATTCTTATTACGAATGTAATCGAATCAACTCATCTAGTGGAACAGGGCGTTATTACAGATCCTCAGGAGGATTTTATCCTTATAGGAATTATCAGAATAATTATTCTTCTCCTACAAGATCCGGGCATAACCCTTTATATATTCCCGCAGGAAGATTTCATAATGTTGGAAGACCTTCCAAATGGAAACTATAGAATTATAAATATAGATACTATCTAAACCAGAATCTATCCCCATCCAAAAATCTCTGCACTCCCTGCTTAGTGCTTTCGCTTTCCATTACTGGAAAAGTATTTCTGGCTTCTAGAGTCAAAGCTTCTTGTAAGGGAAGATTCCAACCTTCTAAAGCGGAATTCAAATCCGCGAACATTGCGTCTCTAGGTTGCCTACAAAGTTGAGTTGCATAAGAAAATGCTCTCTCTAAACCTTTTCCTTTTTTTACTAGTTCCCATACTAAACCTAATTGATAGGCTCTTTCCGCTCGGATCCTTTGTCCCGTTAAGATCAATGGTAATGCGGATCCCCATCCGAGTAATCTAGGAAGATACACAGTCCCTCCGTCTACAAGCGGAACTCCCCATCTTCTACAAGCAACCGAGAAGATGGCCTGAGGTTCAGCAATACGTATATGTCCATGACAAAATAATTCTAAACCTCCTGCATACGTATAACCATGAGATACAGAAATCACAGGTTTTTTCTGGACGATCCTTGATCCGCCTAAGGGTCCAGGATCATTATTAGCATACTCTTCTCTTTCTTCCTGATTTAAATACAAATTAGCCATTTTATCTAAACCGGAAAGATCCGCTCCGGAACAAAATGCCTTATCCCCTGCTCCATGTAAGATAGCTACTGTAAGTTCAGGATCTTTTTGGAAAGTTTTCCATGCTTCTACAAACAGATCCGCCATCTCCTTATTCACTGCATTGTGAACATCCGGGCGATTCATTGTGATCTGGAAAATTTTACCTCCCGCAACTTCGTGAATATTCGTAATTAATGGAAGATCTGACATGCCAAGATAAGGAACTAGATCCATAATTCTGAAAGAACTTTTTGATAACACGAAAACTTACGTTTTCGCAGGAATTCCAACCTTATAATAGGTTCTTGATCCTATTTAAGAATTAAATGTTCCTTTTCATCCGATTTCTTCGAATTCGATCAAATTTCAATTTTTGGAATATTCTATTTATTTTCAAAAGAAGACGAATCAGGTTGCTCCTTTCTTCAAAAAGATCTACACTTAAGGAATGGACAATAGAAGCCAGAAGTCGGACCAAAAGTACCGAATGAGAACCCAGCCGGGCGGCGTCGTGATTCATTCAAGAGCCCAGCCCCAGAAACCAATCAAATACAGAACAGGAAAACCGGAAGAGGAAGAAATAACCTCCTTTTGGGTATTTTATCTTTTCCTATTTATAGGATCGTTAATCCCGATCGTAGGAGTATTCCCTGCGTTTATCCTGTTCTCGTTTGCGAAAAATAAGTTTTTTAAATTTCTACCGCTTGTTTTGAGTATATTAACCAGCAGTTACGCTCTATATATAAGAGCACACTCAGGTTCAGTATTCCAACAACTTAGAAATCTCGTTTACTAATTCGAAAAAACGAATAAGGGCTTAAATTCTTCTTTAGAAAGAATCAATAAGTCCTAAGCAAACTTTATCTTTCTTTTAAAAGCCGGCAAAACCGGCTCCTATCTGCTCATCCTATCAATCAAAACTTTTTACGGCTCCAATACTGAAGGAAGGAATAGCGGCTCTTGCGTTATAAGAATAACCCGTTAGGTTCGCGTTACCCACACTTCCCACAGCATGGGAAAGGTCCCAATCAGTTCCTTTTCCACCTTCTATCGTTTTTCTAGGGATATTATAACTTACCGCCAAATCCAAACTCCAGCTATCGAATAAATAACTGAAACCTGCGGAGACAATATCCGTAAGAGAGAAAAACCCTCCGGTAGTTCCCCCAAGAGCATTACTTTTCACTAATGGAGAATTATAAGAATATCCTCCTCTCAGTATCCAGGAAGAAGAAGCCTTATACTCCACTCCTAAAATGACCGCCCATTGATCCCTGAAATTCAAATGTGCATCTGCAGATCCCGTTTTCCCCAAAGGAGTAGGAAGCCACGGATCTTCCAAAGTCTGGTTGGCTTTTCTTAGATAAGAACCGTAGTTGGTATATACGAAATCCAATGCGAATTTTAGATTTTCCGGTCCGAACGCGAATCCTAATACATGTTTTTCAGGAAGATCGAAATTATAAGAAACTCCGGTTTTACGATAATAATTCGGATCGTTTGTTCCAATCGAATACCCACCATTCAGTGGAATTCCTACATGGGATTGGTACGCGTACGCGATCCTGAAAGAATCCGAAAAAGAATAATTGGCACCTAAAATCCCACCAACAGCAAAAGCGTTTTTGGAACTTTCATAATAATAACCTTGGCCAGGGATCTCGATATTACCTGTGATATCATAATATTTTTGATTTAATTTCTGGGTTCCGTAAGCAAGCTCTACACTTCCACCCAAAGATAAATTCCCAAACTTAATAGAAAGGCCGTTTACTAATTTAAAAACCGCAAACGTATTCGAGTTAGATTCTTTAATCTGTTTAGAATTTCCAAGTGGTCCGGGTAAATTGACATCCGCCCATTGATTTACTGTTTCTCCAGTCGGAGTATTTCTCGTAATCTTATCTACTCCACCGGAAGCTCCTCCCGGCACATAGAATGTTACGCCGTAATTGATAGTTTCAGTAACCGGAAGTTTAAAAGCGATATAAGGACCGGGACCTACTACATTTGTAGACTTATCATTTTCGTAGACCAGCTCCGGGTTCGGATCTTGAAAACGGTCCCTGTATCTGTTTTGAATAATAGAAGCGCCCAAGCCGAATTCCAATTTTTTACCTTTGACCAAAGATAAATTTGCAGGGTTCAACGCAACGTCTACCGGAGAGCCACCGAGTGCATAACCTGCTCCAGCAAGACCTAAATATCTGGAATTGATAGCGTTGAAGTATAATCCATCAACCGCCAAAACTTCTCCGCTCCCAAAAACGAATAGTAAGAATATTATAAAAACCGAATACTTATTTCGGACAAAACCTCTTTGCATTTCTGTTTCCTCCCATGGACCCTGAATAAACAAAAGTCTCCGAAGAGTTTCCGTCATAGCACTCAAAAATTCCAATAAAACGAATTCAAATATCTAAAAGAGACAAATATATTGAGCAATTATCTCATTGTATTAAACCTATTTACGATATTCATACAATTAAAACAGAATTAAATTTAATATATTAAAATAATTCTGGATTTTATAGAATTATGGTCTAAATATATCTATTATAGCAGATTCAATTTTAAAAGGAATCTATTGGGAGAATCTTATGGGAATCCAAGAAACTAACGGAACATCCAAAATCGATCCAAACTTGGAAGATAATTACCGTAATTTCCTGGATTCTATATTCAAAAAACAGAATGAAGATCCTCATCGTTACGGTGGAAGGCAGGTAGCAGGACAATTCGTCCAAGAACTGTTTGATATTCTTTTTGCAGGATTTTTCTCTGATCTAAATTTTAGAGATCAAACTCAGGTAGAAGATAGTATCTCCCGTTTCCTCTTGGACGCAAAGAAGAAGTTACAACCTTATTTAGTAGGAACCAACGGCCCCGAGATAAACTGGGTTCTTTCCGAATTCAAAAAAGAATTACCATTACTATATGATCTGATCTGGAAAGATGCAATCGCAGCTTATGAAGGTGATCCTGCTGCGGAAAGTGTAAAAGAAGTTATACTCGCCTACTCTGGTTTTTATGCGATTGCGGTCCATAGGGTCGCTCATGTATTACATCGTTTGAGAATTCCGATCTTTCCTAGAATGTTGAGTGAATATGCTCACGAAAAAACAGGGATAGATATTCACCCCGGAGCTAAGATAGGAAAATCATTTTTTATGGATCACGGGACCGGGATCGTGATCGGAGGGACTTCCGAAATAGCGGATAATGTTAAAATTTATCAAGGTGTAACCTTAGGAGCATTATCCGTTAGTAAGGATCTGGCCAGTATCAAAAGGCACCCTACGATCGAGGAAAATACGATCATTTATGCTGGGGCCACAATACTAGGAGGAGATACTGTGATCGGAAGAAACAGTATCATAGGAGGAAACACTTGGGTCACACAAAGTGTTCCTCCTTATTCCGTAGTGTATCAGAAAAACGAGATCCGGGTCAGGAATTCCAAAGAACTGGACAATGTGATCGATTTTTCTATCTGAAAAATATTGATCGGATCTTGTTTTATGAGCCGACCCTCAAAGAGGGCCGGATGTCCTTCCACCTTTCAGATCATAAAGAGCTCGGATCAGAGCGTCTATATCTTCGCAAGTATTATAAAATGCTAAAGAAGGTCTGACAGTACTTTCCAATCCGAATCTTCTCAAAATGGGTTGAGCACAATGATGTCCTGATCTGACGGCAATTCCTTCCTGAGCTAAATATCTTCCTACGTCTTCTGTTTTAAAACCTTCCAACACGAAAGATAATACCCCCGCCTTATCAGGAGCAGTTCCGATCATTTTCAGGCCGGGAATTTTTTTAAGTTCCTTGGTCCCGTATTCCAAAAGAGAATGTTCGTATTCTGCAATACGAATCATCCCGAATTTGTTTAGATAATCGATAGCCGCACCTAAACCTACTGCATCCGCGATATTACCTGTTCCTGCCTCAAAACGGAAAGGAGCCGGTTGATAAACTGTTCTTTCGAAAGTAACATCTTGGATCATATTCCCCCCGCCTTGCCAAGGAGTCATTTGATCTAAAATTTCTTTCTTACCGAATAAAACCCCGATTCCAGTTGGAGCGAAAACCTTATGGCCTGAGAACACATAAAAATCGCAATCCAAAGCTTGCACATCCACAGGCATATGTGAGACTGCTTGGGCTCCATCCAATAATACCTTGGCTCCTTGTTTGTGAGCCAGTTCTATCATTGTTCCAGCAGGTGTAACAGTTCCTAATGCATTAGAAACTTGAGTGAACGCAACTATACGAGTCTTAGGAGTGAGTAATCTTTGGTATTCGCTTAGGATAATCTGCCCTGTCTCGTCCACCGGAATTACTTTTAATTTAGCTCCTTTCTCAGAACATAACATCTGCCAGGGAACAATATTCGCATGATGTTCCAACCAGGAGATGAGTATCTCGTCGTCTTTTCCTATATTCTGTCTTCCCCAGGTTTGAGCGACTAGATTGATCGCTTCCGTAGCACCTCTGACAAATACAATCTCCTCGGTAGAAGAAGAATTCAGAAAACCCTTTACCTTCTCCCTGGCAGCCTCGTACGCGTCAGTCGCTCTTGCAGCTAAAGTATGGGCTCCCCTATGAATATTGGAATTTTCATGTTTGTAAAAATAAGAAAGCCTATCGATTACTGCCTGAGGTTTATGAGTGGTAGCAGCATTATCCAACCAAACTAAATTTCTTCCATTCACCTTCTCTTCTAAGATAGGAAAATCTTTTCTGGCATAACTCAGATCAAAATTCCCGGAAGATATATCTACGGAAGGGACAAGACTAGGACTAAAACTGAAAGGATCGGAAATTTGAATATTCTGAGCCTTCGAATCGAAGGATCTAAACTCATCTAAAAAAGAGAATGGAGAGTTCTGCCCGGGTAAACCTTGACCTGCACCCGGGATATTTAATCCTCCCGGATACGTAGGAACTCCAACGCCTGATAATCCCAGATCAGGAACTCGAGTATATCCGGCTCCGGATGTGGAAGTCCAAAAATTTTCTACAGAAGCGGATTCTGCCTGAGAGATAGCTCCCTGGCTATTCGCTGGGATCTCATTCGGTATTTTGGAAGAAGAAAGAACCAACTCGTCCACGTTAGATCCACTTGAAAGAGGTCCAAAAAATTTCTTGGACCATTCTGCGATCAAGTTAGGATCTACAGGAGGAGAAACATCCTTCCTGGAAAATTCTCCGGGTAATTCCGGAGAAAAATCACTTGTACTCATAATAATTGCCTACATCCACGTTTTCTAAAACGGCGATAGCATCGTCGGTAAGAACAGCGGCGGAGCAATAAAGAGAGATCAGATAAGAACCGATTGCAGAACGATTGATCCCCATAAAACGAACGGAAAGACCAGGAGTTTGTTCTCCAGGCAAACCAGGTTGGTATAATCCGATCACACCTTGTTTCTTTTCACCCACTCTTAAAAGTAGAATATTGGTAGTTCCACCAGGAGCCTTAGGAGCAGTCTCTCCTCCTACTAAAAGTTTATCCGTAGGAATGATTGGAAGTCCTCTCCAAGTTAAGAACTGTGCTCCGAAAAGAGATACTGTAGCAGGCGGAACTCCTCTGCGGGTACATTCTCTACCGAAAGCTGCAACCGCTAATGGATGAGCCAAGAAGAAAGAAGGTTCTTTCCAAACTTTAGAAATGAGTTCGTCCAGATCATCCGGTGTAGGAGCCCCTTTTCTAGTTTGGATCCTTTGTTTTTTTGGAACATTCTTAAGAAGGCCATAATCTTCGTTATTGATGAGTTCGTTCTCTTGGCGTTCTTTTACACTTTCTATAGTAAGTCTAAGTTGTTCCTGGATCTGATCGTGAGGATTGCTGAATAGATCGGACACTCTTGTATGAACATCTAATACGGTAGATATCGCGCTTAATGTATATTCTCTAGGTTTTTCTTCGTAGTCTACGAAAGTTTCAGGAAGAGGTTGCTCGTCCTTCTGTCCACAAAGAACTTCTACCGATGTATTATCCTTTACTCGGTTCACTCTTAAGGTCCCGGATTCTAAAGGTTTCCAATCCAATAAACGAACTAACCAACGGGGAGTGATTAAATCATATTGTGCATTTGTTTTAGTTGTATTTGCAAGTTTACGAGCTGCGTTATCTCCCAAAGAATGTTGCGGAATGCTGTTTTCAGCCATATTTAAAACTCCTGATTAGCGGAACGTTCCGATCCCTTGTATTTATTTATCGTTTAGAAACGAATAAAAGGATCCAGATGTCGAAATAACCTTGTTTAATATAATTTAATCATTTATAAGTATATTAAACAAATCAAATATACTAAGATAGATCGAAACATTCGTTCCTGTTGGTATTCGAGAAGTTATGAAATTGGGAAATACTTTTTTATTCTTTTGGGAAATTAATAAAAATAGATGTAGTGTGATGAGTTCAACAAGAGCAAAGTACAATAAAACGAAAAGAAATTTCCAGACGATAAAATGAATCCATTTAGATGGATATTTCGGACAGTTTATTCTATAAAATGCGCCATATTTCCGCGAAAGAAATCGTGAAAATAAAAGTTTTCCAAATGTTTTTTAGTTCCCATCTAACGTTCTTCACTTATTACTCCTAACTACCCTATGGCGAAATATTTCAGGAGATTAGGCTGCCTTTTTCTACTTTTATCCTTCTCCATTTCCTGCTCTTCCCTTTTAAAAAAAGAAGATTACGCTCCTGCAAAAAAAGACTGGTCCAGCCAAAATCCTAAATCCGCCTTAGAAAGTTTCCCTTCCGGCGAAAAAGGGACCTTTATTACGGCTCTCGAAAAGGCAATCATAGGGTTTTATACCCCAAATAATGATATTTCCAAATTGCAAGAAATAGCGGAAGAGAATAAATCCAGGCTAAGATTCAGTGCAAGCAGAGAATTACGTTCCTTCTTCTATTCTGAAACTCCTGAAGGTTATTACGCATCAGAAGCAGAAGTTATTTTCCTTCATATACTTTTAGGTTTTTATTATGCTAAGAAGGAGCAGTATGAAGAAGCTTTAGTAGAAGCAAGATATGCGTCTAACTTATTAAATGGAGAATGGAGTGCGGAAGGACAATTTGATGATCCTAATTTAAGAATATTACTCGCTTCTCTCTGGACTGCATGTGGAGATTGGCAGGAAGCTAAAATAGACTTAAGAGCTGCTTTAAAACTTTCTCCTAAATCTGCTTGGCTCAGACAATATGCTTATTTGGAACAAGCTCCCAAAAATATCTTTTTGGTTTTGGGTGGTCCAGGACCGGAACCTTTTATGGATCCCGAAATAAATTTAAATTTTGTAAGAGGACTTAGAAAGTTAGGATTCGAGTTTAAGGGAGAAAGAAGTGAACTTTTATGGGTTGATCTGGAAGGAAATCAAGGCAAATTATATTTAACACCTTCTACACAAAATTGGTATCAAAGACATTTAGACAGAGATAATTCTATTCATGAGATAATCGATGATTCTAAATATTTTCAGTTGGTTACACTTAGCACTACTAAGCAGGCTTCTATTTTAGCAGCAAAAGTTACAGGGAGTATTCTGACGGGAGCTACTATCGTGGCCTTAGGAGCAGGAATCACATATTTAGGGGTGCAAGCAAATTCATCCGAGATCGGTGGGGCCGGGATCATCATTGCAATATATGGAATCGAATTGGCTGCAAAGATGATAGATAGTTCGATCGAAACTTCTAAAAAGGAATTTTCGGAAGACCTGGATATTTCTTCCAATTATAGATATGTTCGTTTTTTACCCGAGTATCTTTGGTTTGGGACTTCTAAAGATAATTTAAGATTTCCTAAAATAAAAGATAAACAATCGGGAAAAGAAATCTTACGAACCTCCACATTCGGAAAAATTCCCGTAACTATAGGTTTTTATCCGGATATAAAAAAGGAAGATTAAAGTCCGTAACCTTCCGTATCACTTATTTTCAGGAATTTTTTGTCCGTCTGCCAAACGATTTCATTCGATTCTACACTTGTCAGACGAAGAGTGATAAGGATGTATTGAATCTTCTTCCCTTTTTCGTAATTTACTAGATCATTCAATTCTCCACTCAAACGGTAACTTGGAGATTTTAATTTTCCAAAATCCAGTTTGGTGTCAGAAGTGGTGATTCCCGACTTATTCAAACTGATCTCGTCCAAAGATGCCTTTCTTTGGGAAGTATCCACAAATGGGATCTTATTAGAAGTTAAGTTAGTAACAATCTCATTTGCCAAAATTTTAGTATCAATATGTTCTGAAGTATTATTCTTGAATTTTTGAAGTTCTATATAACCTTTAACGGAGTCCTTCTTATAAAAATCGGAAAGTGAAATGCTCATATTCTGAACAGTTTCTCGGACTTCCCTCACCCCCCATTGTTTTGTTCCTTCGATCTGGCTTGGGTCTCGGTATTCCACACTTGCGCAATAATAAAAACTTAATATGATAAATATAGGAAGAAGATAGAATTTCATCTGAGTTAAACGGTATCTTTGCCCAAAAATACGAAAAGCAAAAAACAAAAATCTTGCCAATCTCTTTAAAATGGTGAGTCTAACACAAAACCCGAGAAAACCTATGAAACGTTCCATCATATCCAGAGAAGGGGTCGGACTCTCGGCCACAGTGATCCAAAGAAGAGAATTATATCTTTCCAGAGTAGTCTCCGACTTGCCCACACTTGTATTCGTAAAAAAAGGGATCAAAAGTCTAAAACAGAATGATCTGGAATTGGATATCAAATCGGGAGAGGCGGTAGCGATTGCTGGAGGCCAAGCATTCGACGTGATCAATCGACCGGATAATGGAGAATTTGAGGCAGCATGGATCGCATTCCATCCAAACGTGATCCGAAATTATAAACCCAATATCCAGGATTTGAAAGATATAGAGCCAGCATTCATTTTTTCTAATATAAGCTCCGGATTTTCGGACGCATTCCGACTCGCAAGAGAATCTATTATCACTGACAAATTGATCTCCGACCAAGTTGCGATCCATAGAGCAACAGAAATATTGATCTGGTTAGGAGAATACGGTAGAAAATTTAAGATACCTTCTACTGATAATATATCCCAAAAGGTCCGAGCCTTCTTAAGCGCAAATCCTGCAAAAGATTGGTCCGCCATAGAAATTGCGGAACGCCTGGAAATGAGCGAAGCCACTTTAAGAAGAAGACTATCTTCCGAACTTTCCTCATTTTCGGAAATACTGATCGATGTCAGAATGTCATTGGCCCTTTCCCTATTACAGGCAACGGATCGAAGTATCGGGGAGATCGCAAGGGAAGCAGGATATGATTCAGCTTCCAGATTTGCGGTCCGATTCCGGGACAGATTCGGATATTCTCCCACAATGTTAAGAAGAGAAACTAGTCGTGATCGGAACGGCACAATCCTTGATCGGGTCCGGACATAAGACCCAATTTTTCATAAATTAGGAATGATTACTTAAGCTTCCGGTGTTATTCTGCAACGCGTAGAACTCGGAGGTTTTATGAAGAGATTCCTATCGTTTCGAAACGGTATATTACTTTGTGCTTTATTCTTTGCCGGATCCGCGTTTGCCGGGGACCTAAAAGTCACTAGCTCCGCCCTCAAAGAAGGAGGAACAATCACAAACACTCATGTGTTTTCTGGATTTGGATGTTCGGGAGAAAATAACTCTCCAGACTTACAATGGTCAGGTGCTCCTAAAGAAACTAAGTTTTTCGCCGTAACCGCGTATGATCCGGATGCTCCAACCGGAAGCGGATGGTGGCATTGGACTGTGATCAATATTCCTGCTACTGTCACAAGCCTTCCTGCAAAAGCGGGAAATGATAAAGGACCTCTTCCTGCAGGCGCAGTCCAAGGTAGAACCGATTTTGGTAAACCGGGATATGGTGGACCTTGCCCTCCGAAAGGAGACAAACCTCATCGTTATATCTTTAAGGTATTTGCATTAAAGGATAAGATAGACTTAGATGGCGAAGCTTCCGGCGCGTTAGTCGGGTTTTACATCAATTCCTTAAAACTTGCAGAAGGAAAATTGACCGCGAAATACGGAAGATAAACTTTCTCTCCGAAGTCGGGTGAGCCCGACTTCGGATCTTATATTTTATTTGTAAGTATTAGAAAAACAAAAAGTGAACTAATAAAATTATTCCGCATTCAATAAAGTAAGCGCGATCTCTTTAGAACAATCGTATGCTTCTATATCTAGTACGAAATCGTCTCCGGAAGTGATATTGGTAAGGATCTCAGTCCCACTACTTCTCAATTCTCCGGTGATTACATGATCTAATTGCATGTATTCTACATTACCGATCCCGAATGTATAACCGTGCTCGGTAAGTATGATCATTTTATTCGACTTCTCATTGATGCCGGCAATCCTTCCTTTCATTATTCCTCCCTAATGAAACTAGATAGTAGTGATTACAAATATAGACGGATCTTATAAAAAATCCCTACACTATGTCTTACGATTTAAAAAAATTTCGCAAAAAATATTAAGTTAAGTGTTAAGTAACCGACCTATGCCTATGAGTCTCTTGAGTAATAGATCAACTTTTTATCCTAAGATAGAATATCATAACGCGATCCTAAAATAAAACGTTATGCGTGCTTAATATAGATACATTAGTCCGAATTCCTTTCGACTATATCTGCTTACTTTTCCTCCTTCTTCTTTATTCGTTGGTTGTATAAAAAAAGTTTGACTCATTCCTCTCTTCGAGCACTTTCTGTTATATTATAATATAGTTCAATATGTTAGATATATTACTAGATATATTAGCCGATCCTTCCGATAAGGGAAATTTGGTCTGGAACCAGGAAAAGCGAGTAGTGCATAATCCTCGCCTGGGCTTGGACTACCCTTTCCTGAATGGTTTCTTCCATCTGACCAAACATGACGCCGTCCAAAGTGACGATATCCGATCAGAAGCGCGCTATGAAGGTTTGGCAGAATGGTATGATTCCATTATGCAAGACCAAAACAATCGAGGGGACCTGGCAAATTCTGCGTATTCAATTTTGAGATCCTTGTTAGGTAAAGGAGAAGGGATCGTTTTGGATATAGGATGCGGCACCGGGCTTGCCGCGGATATTACCAAAGAGTTGGGATACTCTCCGATCGGGGTGGACCTTTCTCAAGACCAATTGAGGATCGCAGCAAAAAGACTTCCTGTGGTTTTAGGCGACTCCGCAGAGCTTCCTATCTCGGATCACTCCGTTCATCTCGCATACAGCACTTTTACTACTACCGATTGGGAAAATCTGGAGAGATCCGCGAAGGAAATTTTCAGAGTTTTGGCCCCCGGAGGAAGATACATCGATATTGGAGTTCATCCTTGCTTTTACGGAGCTTATGCAGAACCTCTTTCTCAAGGTGAAATTTTGCAAAAACCGGGATATAATAAGTCCCAGTTCATTGAACCGAATCTTTTGAAAGGAACAGTGAGAAGTAAGGTGGGCGCTTGGCATAGACCTGTTTCGGATGTGATCAATACTTTCTTAGCCGCAGGTTTTAAATTAGTAAAAGTGGTAGAAGGTGGACAAGGAGATCTTCCCCAACTTCTCGCATTAAGCCTACTGAAAGAATAGTTCGTATTAATTTTAAGTTTTTATTATATTAGGAGAATAAAATATGACAACCGCTTCTTTGACCCAAAAAACCTGGCCCTCTCCCGACGTGGTCTTCGACCTGGCGGAAGTCCGTAAAAACGCACCACTCACTCATGTGCTCACAAATATCGTGGTCACGAACTGGACTGCAAACGTCCTTCTGGCCGCAGGTGCCTCCCCTGCAATGGTGATTGCGGAAGAAGAAGTTTCCGATTTCGCTGCGATTGCCGGTGGAGTGCTGATCAACGTAGGTACAATCAATAGTTTTGATGCAAAGGCAATTAAGGCAGCCGCGATTGCTGCTCAAAAAGCAGGAACTCCTTGGGTATTAGATCCTGTAGCAGTTGGTGCTCTTAGATACAGGACTGAAATTGCAAAAGATCTTTTACAATATAAACCTACCGTGATCCGAGGAAACGCTTCTGAGATCTTAGCACTTGCAGGCGCCGTAGGAGGAGGCAAAGGTGTGGATTCTACTGCTGCTTCTTCCGATGCAGTTCCTCTTGCTAAAGAATTAGCGATTAGTACGGGAGCTATTGTTGCTATCAGCGGAGAAGTGGATTATATCACAGACGGAAAGGAGACAATCGCAGTTCCTGGAGGTCATATTCTGATGACCAAGGTCACAGGAGTTGGATGTTCGTTAGGAGCTTTGATCGCTTCCTTCTTAGGTGTTCAAAAAGACTCATTACGTGCCGCAGTTTCCGCATCCGCCGTATTTGCAATTGCAGGTTCCAGAGCCGCAGAAAGATCTTCCGGTACCGGAAGTTTTGCCGTGGCATTTTTAGACGAACTAAGCACAATTTCTGCATGAGTATCACTGTAGCAGTTCCTACTGGAAATATTGGCAAATTCCTTCTACCAAAACTTTTGGAAGAAGGAAAAGATATTACAGTCCTGACAAGAAGCCCGCAGAAATTAGATGTAACTGTCCGAGAAAGAGTGACAATCCGACAAGGCGCCTTGGAAGACGAAAATTTTATCTTAGAAGCTACCAAAGGAACAGAGGCCCTTTACTGGTTGAACCCAGGTAACAAAAAGGCGGAAGATGTTCACGGTTGGTATCGTCTTTACGGAAAGAGCGTGTCTAACGCAGTCCAAAAGAATCGGATAGAATATGTGGTAAATATCTCTACAATCATTCCGGAAGTAGTAGAAGCAGGCGTGGCGGACGGGATCGTCCATGTGGAAGAATACCTGAATAGGACGGATGCAAATGTTGTACATCTTCGTCCAGGTTTCTTTTTGGAAAATCTACTTCCTCAAATTTCGGAACTCAAATCCAGAGGAACGATCACCTTCCCTATTCCTCCGGATAGAGAAGTTGCATTCATTGCCACTTCGGATATCGCGGATGTGGCCGCGGATTATCTTTTAAATAGGAATTGGAAAGGAAAGAAGATCCATGTTTTGCACGGTGGAGAGGACTTAACCTTCGAAGCTGCAGCGAAAAGCCTCGGTGATGCGATCGGAACCACATTAAAATATAATTATATAAGTTTGGAAAATTTTTACAAAGACCTGGTTGCAAAAGGTGTGACAAAGGCTGCCGCAGAAGGTTATACTGATATCTACCGTTCCATGCATCTCCCCAGAGAAGTAGAAGGGATACGTAGTTCTGAGACAACTACTCCCACCACTGTGGGGCTTTGGGGGAAAAGGATATTAAAACCTAAATTGGATTCTTTATGATCGTTAGTTCCGACTGGCTTTATAGGCGCTTAGGTGACCCGAATATCAGGATCGTGGATATACGTGGAAGAGTAGAACATACCGAACCCAGATACCATTCCGAACCCGAACTTTATGCAAAAAGCCATATCCCAGGATCGGTTTTTATAGATTGGACCAAGGATATAGTGGATTTGAACGATCCTGTTCCGGTCAATATCGCCCCTCCTGAAAAATTTTCCGAATTGATGGCCATATTAGGAATTTCTAATGATACTACAGTAGTTGCATACGACGATCATAATCGGATGTTTTCGGGTCGTTTAGCCTGGGCCCTCAGGTATTACGGAAATAACAAAGGACTGGTTTTAGACGGTGGTTTTACAGGCTGGGTTAAAGAAGGGAAACCTATCGATTCTATTTTTCCTAAATATGAAAAAAAGAATTTTATAGCGATTCCTCATCCTGAATTAAAACGAAATGCGGATGAAGTACAATTCAGGTCATCTAATACTCTTTTGCTAGACGGCAGACGTCCAGAAGTTTATGCAAAAGGTTTTATACCTGGTGCGATCAACGTTCCTCATACAAGTTTAACGGATCCGGAAACAGGCAAATTTCTTTCTAAAGACGAACTAAAAGTTTCGTTTAAAAACGCTGGGGTGGACATAGATTCTCTTCCTGAAAAGATCATCTGCTACTGTAATGGAGGAGTTTCTGCAACTGTTGTAGTCACAGCTTTAGGAATTTTAGGAATAGAAAATATTCCAGTCTATGATGGTTCTTGGAACGAATGGGGGAAGGACGAAAAACGACCCAAGGTCCAACCCCCCAATTTCGGATCGTAAAAAAATTAAGGTAATAATCCTATATCACTCGCCTTTCTTACCAATTCAGCCCTATTATGCACATTCAGTTTTTTGTATATATTCTTCACATGATGCTGGACTGTATATTTACTGACTTTTAGGAATTCTGCCACTCTTCCGATGGTTTTTCCTTTTACCATTTCATCCAGGATCTGTTTTTCCTTAGGAGTCAGTTTAAATTCCCCCGAATAATCCTTTTGTTTAAAACTGTTCAATACGCGAAAAGCGATTGTAGGAGTGATGATTGCTCCTCCCTTTAGGACCGTGTCCACTACGTCTGCGATATCCTTCAATTCCGATTTCAGGATATAACCGATCGCACCGTTCTTTAAGGATTCATAAATTAGTTCGTCCGAATTCATATTAGAGAGCATAATTTTGGAGATCTCCGGATCTCTTGCGGAAATTTTCCCTGCAAGCTCTACCCCATTCATCTCAGCCAACATGATATCCAAAAAGATAATATCTAAGGATCTTCCCTTTTCATCTTCCCAAAAGGATTCCGCAGATTCCCAATGGAAAACTCCACCTATCTCAGGAATAGATTCTAAGGTTTTTAGGATCTGATCCTTAAAACTTTCGTCGTTTTCTACGATTCCTACTTTGATATCTGAATTTTTCATGATCGTATTCACACCTTTCTTATTTTACGGAAAAATTTCCGATCGGGATATTTATTTTTATTTTATATATGTTTTCGACTAAGGACATTTCCACTTTTCCCCCCAGGCCGGATATCCTATAGATCAGATTTTCCGTACCTCTTCCTGTTTTATGTTTTTTTAGATGATAAGAAGATTCCCCATTCATTTCCGTGATCAGATCTCCGTTTTCCAAATAGAAATTCCATTTGGCGACTCCCTGTCCGTATTTTAGATCATTATTCGTGATCTCATTCACAATACTATAAAGTTCGATGGTAGAAGTTTCATTTCTTCCTTCTTCAAAAAACTGAAGTATCTCGTCCTGGCATTCGAACTCTAAATCCCTTTCCACATCGGAATATCTTCTGAGTAGGACTAAGTTGATACCGGTGATAAAATTCTCAGATAATAAACCTAAGTCTTCTATCTTCAACATTTGTTCTCTAAGTATATGGATAGATTGGTTCACTGCCTCATTGATCTTTCTGAAGATTGGTTTGTCTTCTTGGTTTTGAGAAAGTAATTCTTCCGACAAAAATTTTAGATCAGTGAGCTTTCCGCCCAGGTGATCATGTAAGTCAATATTGATCCTTTGCCTTACATTATTTACAGCCTCCCTTTTCTCATTCTCCTGATTTAAACGACTTTTATGACCATCCGCTAAAGCGAGCAAATTATTGATCCTTAAGATCAATTCTTCAAAATCGAAAGGTTTGAGTAGATAATCATTTGCACCATTATTCAACGCGGCCATCAGGTCCTTGTCCTGATTTTTTGCAGTCAACATTAAGATAGGAAGTTCCAGCGTACTAAGTGTTTTACGGATCTCCCTGGCAGTGTCTAAACCGGACATTTTAGGCATCATCACATCTAAAATAACAACATCGAAAGCCTTATCTTTTTGTAATATTTCCAAAGCTTCCATTCCACTTTTAGCAGTGACAGAAGAAATATTCCGTAAAGAAAGATAGTTTTGTATCACCTGTAAGTTCACAGGCTCATCATCTACCACTAGAATTCGTGCATTTTTTTCCGAATCCGAAGGTTTATTGTGAAGATCCACAGTCGAACTTGGATGATTCCCTTCTTTATAATTTTTTAACTCTTTTCCGTCCGATCTTGGGATTTTTCCGGAAACCAATGGGATCGTAAAATAAAAACGAGAACCTAAACCTGTGTCGGATTCTACTCCAATTTCTCCACCGTGCAATACAACCAATGCTCGGCTGATAGAAAGTCCAAGTCCTGCACCTGAACTATTTTTGGAATCCCCCCTTTCTACCTGTTCAAAAAATTCGAATATCTTTTGGTGTTCCGAAGGATCTATCCCTATCCCTGTATCTTTTACGCTGATCTCTGCGATTCCAAGCGCTTTGATCCGAGCACTGACTACGATCTCTCCCTTTTCCGTAAATTTAATCGCATTACTCACTAAGTTTTGTAAGATCTGCTGTAACCTATTCTCATCAGCAAGTAAATCCGGAAACTCAGGTAAGATCGCATTAACCAATCTTATCTTAGTTTGGTCCGTAGAGATCCTATTTAATTCCAGAGTGAAATTCACAGCTTGGTATAAATCCACCGATCTTAAATTTAGATTTAAATCTTTATGTTTTAATTTAGAAAAATCTATAATATCATTTACTAAACTAGAAAGTCTTTGCCCGCTTGTGACGATCATCCCTAATTGTCTTTCCACAGACTGGGATAAGGGACCGCCTACCCCTCTTTTCAAAGAATCCGCAATACCGATGATCCCTTGTAAAGGAGTTCTCAACTCATGAGAAGTATTCGCTAAGAATTCATCTTTCAGTTTATCCAAAGAGATCAATCTCTCATTGGAATCCTTTAGATCATAAGCTAATTTTTCCGAAAGTTTATAGGCACTCGTAAACCTCTGAGATACCATAAATGCTTGGGCAACAAAAAAGGAAGCCACTCCATAAGAGGAAAAGTATGCGGTATTTATGACCATATTCGCATACAATATATCATTGGTCACTACTGCAAAAAATAGAAGAAAGAAGAATAATCCTACGTCCGCTCCTAACTTCTTATTTCGCATCGCTTTCCAGAAAACATATACTAAATAAAAGCAAGCTATAGTTACTAAAATCCCAAAAACGGAAATGGTCTTGGAGTATATGACTAAAGGAGTGAATAATACTATAAAAGAAAGACCGATAACGATACTAATTAGAAACCGAATAATTTTTTTATTTATCTCATCCGGATATAAGGTTCGGATAAATAACGGAAAGAATATGGCGATTAAAAAGCTAGCTAGTAATTCAATTCTATATCCCCATTCGAAATCAAAATTCGGAAAAATGGAATATAATATCCTTTCCCCAGTGATCAAAATTCGAATGGTGGAACAGATTGTTAGAATTCCATAATATAGTGTGGAAGTTTCCCTTCTTAAGAATGCGAATAAGCTTAGGTGATATAGACCTAAAACAAAAAGTCCTCCGCCTACGAATAGATCCAATCGAACATTACTTTGGCGTATAGTAACCAGATCTTTTCTTTTTCCTATGAAGATCTTTGCCCAAGGTCCTCCTTTAAAATGGGAAAAATTGGAGATCTCTATCGCAATTTCGTTCTCAACCCCAAGGTCGAAAATTTCACTAACTCCGGGTCTGTATAAAGGTTTGCTTGTCTCGGGAGTTTTCCCAACTACTCCGCTGGAGATTACCTTCTTTCCATTTACATAAAGTGTATAAGATGTGGAGGCCTCCAACATCTTGATCGCCATATCGGTTTCCGGTTTTTCTAAACGAACGAGTATCTTATAAGTTGCATATCCGAAACCGGGATACTTTTGGTCTTTGTATTCATTCCAAACATTCGGAACATCTCCGAATTTGATCAGCTCTTTCGATTTCTGAGAAGGATCCAGATCTGCCTTTAAAGGATTTTTGATCTCCGAAAATAATTGGGACCAATAAAACGCCCAATCACCTTCTATACTCAAGGGTTCTTCCTTTCCGAAATCCCAATCTTTGCTTAGGTCTAATATTCCATTTTCTACTCTCGGTTTTTTCTTAGAAGAAGTTTCTGACTCGCAACCCAAACTAAAAACGAGCAATGAGATCAGTAAAACTCCTTGGATTTTTTGAGAGAAAATGGAAACCATCTACACTGATTCTTCAGACCATTCCGGATTTATAAACCTTTTTAATATTCCAAAAGACTATTCGGGGAATAAATAGAAGGAACAAAATTCTCCCTTATTCTAGGGATTTTTTGGATCCAGCGGACCTTCTTCTTATATTCTTTTTAAAGGCAAAAACTAAGAAATATCAATACGTTCTCCCGAATTTTGTCCCTTGACTTTTACTTGGTAAAAATCGGAAAATTATTTCGATATGGATTTACATTTTGTTTCCCCGAAAGAAGCAGTTTCAGAGATCAAAAACGATCAAAGGGTTTTCATCCACAGCGTATACGCTGCTCCAAAACTTTTAATAGAAGCATTAAGCGCCAGAGCTTCCGAATTACAAAATATCGAGATCGTCCATATTCATACGGAAGGAGAAGTTCCATATGCACAAAATGGAATGGAGTCTTCTTTCCATACAAACGCGCTGTTTGTAGGTGCAAACATGAGAGAAGCAGTGAAAGAAGGTAGAGCGGATTATCTTCCCATTTTCCTAAGCGAATGCCCTTCTCTATTCAGAAAAAAGATACTTCCCTTGGATGTGACTCTAATCACAGTTTCTCCTCCTGACAAACATGGATTTTGCTCCTTAGGAGTTTCCGTAGATACAAGCAAGGCTGCAGTGGATTCCGCGAACGTCGTGATCGCTCAGGTGAATCATTTTATGCCTAGGACCCATGGGGATGGGATCATTCATATAAACAAAATCCATAAATTAGTAGAAGGTAATATTCCGCTATTAGAAGCGAAACATACCGAACCGGACCAGGTGGAAGCTAAGATTGGAGAATATATTGCGGGTCTAGTAGAAGACGGAGCCACTCTGCAAATGGGAATCGGCGCTATTCCGGATGCAGTTCTATCCTGTTTAAAAAATCATAAAGATCTTGGAATTCATACGGAAATGTTTTCTGACGGAGTTATTCCTTTGGTAGAAAAAGGAATTATCACGGGTAAAAACAAAAAGATCCATCCGGGAAAGATCGTGACCGGATTCGTGATGGGGACTAGAAAACTTTATGATTTCGTGGATGATAATCCGGAAGTTGTATTTTTAGATATTGGTTATATCAACGATACCGCAAATATTCGCAAAAACCCGAAGGTAACTGCAATCAATTCGGCGATCGAAGTAGATCTTACCGGCCAAGTATGTGCTGATTCTATCGGAACCAGACAATATTCCGGCGTGGGAGGACAAATGGATTTTATCCGAGGAGCTTCTCTTTCAGAAGGAGGAAAACCGATCATTGCACTTCCTTCCGTTACTTCTCACGGAAAATCCAGAATTGTTCCAATACTACAACCCGGCGCAAGTGTAACTACCACCAGAGCCCATGTTCACTACGTAATCACTGAATACGGTATTGCAGATCTTTATGGCAAAAATCTGAAACAAAGAGCGAAACTTCTTACACAAATTGCCCACCCGAATCACAGAGAATCGTTAGAAAGAGAAGCATTCGAAAGATTTAAAGGATTTTAATTCTCAAAATCGAATATCACTGCGCACTCATAGTATATTATAATTTAGTTAAGCACTAATTTATTTACAATAGCTCTCACCTCTCCATTCCCCAATTGACAATTATCAAGACCGTTTTGAGGGAAGAAGAAGTCGGATTCCTTGCGTTTCGACATTCCAATCTAAATGTGGAATTATCCTTCACGGAAAATACCGGAGAGATCAAGAATGAGTTCTTCAGAACAAAAATATAACGATACGATCGTCAAAGGATTTTTGATATCGGGATTGGTTTGGGGTGTGGCTTCCATGCTTGTAGGAGTATGGATCGCTTTCCAAATGGTATATCCTGAATTGAATTTCGGACCCTACTTCACTTTCGGCAGGCTAAGACCCTTACATACGAATGCGGCAATTTTCGGTTTCGCATTAAGTATCATATTCGCAACAGCTTATCACACGGTACAAAGACTTTGTAGAGTAAGGATTTGGAGCGACAAGCTTTCTAACTTACACTTATTTCTATACAACCTTACAATAATAGCTGCAGCTATCACTCTACCTTTAGGTTTAAACCAATCCAAAGAATACGCCGAATTGGAATGGCCTTTGGACCTTATGGTCGTGATCTGGTTTGTGATATTCCTAATCAATTATTTCGCAACGATCTTTACTCGTGAAGAAAAACAATTATACGCTGCGATCTGGTTTTATATCGCGTCTTGGGTCACCATCCCGATCCTATTTATAGTAAATAACCTTTCCATTCCTGTAAGTTGGATCAAATCATATTCGGTCTATTCCGGTGTATATGATGCCAATATCCAATGGTGGTACGGACACAACGCAGTCGCTTTCGTTCTCACTACTCCTTTTTTGGGATTGATGTACTACTACCTTCCTAAACATATCAAACAACCTATCTACAGTCATAGGCTCTCCATCATTCACTTTTGGAGTTTAATCTTTCTGTATATTTGGGCAGGTCCTCACCACCTACTTTACTCTCCTCTTCCTGATTGGTTACAAACAACAGGTATGGTATTCAGTATAATGTTATGGATGCCTTCTTGGGGTGGAATGTTGAATGGATTTTTAACTCTCACACAGGCAAAGGAAAAAATCAAAACGGATGCTACGTTGAAGATGTTACTCGTTGGACTTACGTTCTACGGTATGTCCACATTCGAAGGTCCACTTCTTTCCATTAGAGCCGTTAGTGGTTTAGGTCATAACACCGACTGGATCATAGGACACGTTCACGGTGGAACCTTAGGTTGGGTTGGAATGATGTCGTTCGCAGTCATCTATTACCTAGTACCAAGATTATGGAATACGAACCTATTCTCTGAGAGACTTGCCAACACTCACTTCTGGGTAGCGACACTCGGGATCTTATTGTATATCGTATCCATGTGGGTATCAGGTATCAGCGAAGGTTCTATGTGGAGAGCGATAGACGAAACAGGTGCCTTAAAATTCCCGAACTGGGTGCAGATCACTGAAACTCTGAAACCTTATAGATTATTCCGAGGTATCGGAGGTGGTTTATACCTGATCGGACTACTCATCATGATCTATAATGTTGTCCGCACTATCCTGAACTCCGGCTCCGGATTCAAGGAAATCGATCTAAGGATCGGATCAAAAGAGGAGAAAGTTGTATGAATTGGTTCGACAAATTATTGGATTGGTTCTCCGGTTTTACCGATCAGTGGGAAAAACACGGAGTTAAATTCACCTTATATACCACGATCGCTATCTTAGCCGGAGGATTATTCGAACTGGTTCCTCCATTCTTCCTCTCAAAAACGGCTGAACCTATTCAGAATGTAAAGCCGTATAACGCATTGGAATTAGCAGGGAGAGACGTTTACCAGAAAGAAGGATGTAATAACTGTCATACTCAGATGATACGTCCTTTCAAATGGGAAGTGGATCGTTTCGACCCGCAACATTCTTACGGAAAAGACGGATATTCCAAAGCGGGAGAATATGTTTACGATCACCCTTTCTTATGGGGATCCAAAAGAACAGGACCGGATCTAGCGCATGAATCCCAGATCCAACCCTCTGCGGAATGGCATAAGACACATTTGATCAATCCAAGAGATACTGCGAAAGGGTCAATTATGCCTGCTTATCCTTGGTTATTCGAAGAATCTTCTATCATAGATGCTTCTAAGATCGCGGACCATATGAGAGGACTCCAAAAGATAGGAGTTCCTTATACCGAGGAAGATATCTCTTCTGCTTCTAGCCTATTGGCGGGTAAAACAGCCGGAGATGCATTAATCGCTTATCTTCTGAAATTGGGAAGAGATACCGCCGAATTGTCCAAAAGTTTACAGTGAGGTACAATATGGATCTAGACACATTACAAATCTATAAATCATTAAGGCTTCCGATCCTGGTGCTTTCCATATTTACGATTATCTTATACGTATATAGAAGTTCCAGAAAGGAAAGAATGGAAAAACCAAAATTCAGAATGTTGGAGGAGGATTAAGATGAGCGACCCAAACAAGGAATTCGACGGGATCAGACAGGCAGACAATCCTCTTCCTGAATGGTGGAAATGGGTGTTCTTAGGATGTGTAATTTTCGCAGGAATTTACGCGGTATACTTCCACGTATTTTCAGATTGGGGAACAAGCGAATATTACGCTGCCCAGATCCAAGAATACGAGAAAGAATTTCCGAATCGTAACGTTGCAGTCGAGTCCACTGATGGCTCCAATCCATTCAGAGGAAACCAAGACGCAATCAATGCAGGACAGAAAACATTCCAAACCTATTGTGTAGCCTGCCACGGTCCAACAGGAGAAGGTTTAGTAGGCCCGAATCTAATGGATAAAGAATGGTTACATGGAAACACCGACAAGGAACTTTATGAAACCGTTATGAAGGGAATTGCTGTAGAAAGAGCTAAACTAGGTAGAGGACCAATGCCTGCACACGAGAACTCTTTAGGTTCCGAAAAAGTATACCAAGTACTGGCATGGTTGGCCTCGAAAAATCCGGAGCTTAAATCTTCCAAATAAATTCAACCGTCTCAGAGGATCCTAAGGAGGAGCAATGATCATTTCAAGGCCAATGCAAGGAAAGATAAGGACTGCCAGAAATTACGTCCAGGTATTCTTAGTTCTTCTCTTTTTTATAACCCCTTGGATTCGCTGGGACGGATTTCAAGTTATCCGATTGGATATACCGGATAGAAAGTTTTTTCTATTCGGTCATATTTTTATTCCTCAAGAAGGATATTTTCTTCATCTATTCCTGATTGCAGCAGGACTTTGCCTCTTCTTCTTTACGACCCTAATCGGCAGAGTTTGGTGCGGATGGGCCTGCCCTCAAACCATCTACTCCGATATTTTCGATTGGATAGGAAGAAGGATCCAAGATTCCAAATATGGAAAACAAGACGCAAACCGAGCATTAGTAGTTTTAACTCATCTAGCTTGGATCTTGGTCAGCTTTGCTGCATCTTTCGCTTGGATCTCATACTTTGCCGATCCATTCAAAATGATCGGTTATTTCCAAAATCCTAATTCAGAATTCCCTACCTGGTCTTTATTTCTAGGATTTTTTACGTTCGCTATGTATGCGGACATTGCCTTTATACGAGAACAATTCTGCAAGTACGGATGTCCATATGCACGTTTCCAAACAGTGATGATGGACAATCATTCGGTCAATATCACTTACGATTACACAAGAGGAGAACCCAGAAGAAAGGGAAAAACCAAGATCGGGGACTGCACTGCTTGTAATATGTGCCTTGTAGTATGTCCTACAGGAATAGATATCAGAGATGGAGCCAATCCTTGGTGTATCGCATGTGGAAAATGTTCGGATGCATGCACAAAACAAATGGCTAAAGAAAATAAAAAATCACTAATAGGTTATTGGTCGGAAAACCAGATCTCAGAAAAAGGGTCCCCCATCCGCTGGGTCCGCCCAAGAACGATTATTTATGCACTTTTCCTAATACTTACGATTTTTTCCATCGGGTTCTTATTATCTAAAAGAGTGCCGCTCTATCTTTCCGTTCTTCCGGATAGGAATATACAACCTATGTTGGTCCAGGACGGGATTGTGCGGAATTTCTATGAAGTACAAATGCAAAACCTGACTTCTAAGGATAGGACCTTAAAATTTGAAATAGAAAACTCAGATCTTCAGGGAGAAAGAAGAATACTCGTCGGTGGAACGGAAGAAGCTACAGTAGAACTAAAAGGTAATTCTGAAGAAAGATACAGACTTTTTATAGAGCTTAAAATAGCGGAACAAGACGCCCAAAAAAGAAGTCATGATATCAAGCTAAAAGTAATAGATATTCAGGATTTTGAATATTCCAAATCCGAAACAGTTCCGTTCCTACTTCCGGTTTCTATATCCGGATGGAAATTACCAAATGATGAGAGGATAGTCCATGGACGTTAGTTTAAAAAGAGCATTTTGGGTGATCAAGATCGCATTTCTGGCATTATTTGTAGCTACATTTTACACTGTAAAACTTGCATTATCAGGACATACACCGGCAATCGACTCGAATTATTACGAAAAAGGACTCAAATACGAAGAGTCCATTCTATCTCAAAGAAAAATGATAGAGGCCGGCTATGGATTCCAAGCGGATTGGATCCAAAAACCAAGTATACTCCAATCAGGAAAACAAGAACTACAGTTGGAATTCAAACATGGACAAGAAAAGATCAAAGGTGCTCAGATCCAAGTTCAGTTAGATAAAACAGCTACCGAAAAATTTAATGAAACGATTACTTTAAAGGAAATAACTCCGGGAAAATACAAAGGAACACTCTCCATTCCGTTTCCGGGAGAATGGAGAGTTTCAATTTCCGCCAAAATCCCGGAAGGAACCTTGGAAAAAACCGTATCGGCTAAGGTAATCCATTGAAAGTATTAGAAAACAAAACATTATGTTTTCATTGTAATACTGAAATTGACGGGATATCTATAATCAGAAAGGAACATGGAGTTGAAAGAGAATATTGTTGTAACGGCTGCTCAGAGATCTCTCATTTATTACTCGAAAACGGATTAGACCAATTTTACCAAATCAGAGGAACACAGTCCTTAGAACCGATCGATAGAGAATTTCAAAAAAATTCTCCTGAAGAATTGGATAATGAATCCGTATATTCGGAATATTTAGAAAAGAAGAATGGTCCGGATTCAAACGTATATATAACTGTCACCAACCTACATTGTTCCGCCTGTGTATGGCTGATCGAGACAGTTCTCACAAAAAAGGAAGGTATCCAAGAAGCCAGGATCAATTTTGGGACAGGAAGACTAAAAATAGGCTTCGATCTTTCTAAGATCACACTCGGAAAAATAATCAAAACAATCGAAAGTTTAGGATATAAAGCCAAACTATATTCTCCATTAAAAGCGGAATCGAAAGTGGAGAAACCGTTTAGAGAACTGAGCATTCGAATGATAGTCGCAGGCTTCTGTTGGGGAAATATCATGTTATTCTCAGCTAGTCTATACGCCGGTTATTTTGAAGGAATGGAATTAAATATTAAAAATTTATTCCATTATATTTCTTGGATATTTGCCACTCCCGTTTATTTTTACTCAGGTTATCCCTTCTGGAAAGGAGCCTATGAATCCTGGAAAAGAAAACTACTGGGAATGGACACATTATTATTCGCAGGAGTCAGTCTCGCCTACTTCTATAGCATTTATGTAACCGTCTCAGGCAAAGGAGAAGTTTATTTCGACTCCGTTTGCACAATCTACTTTTTCATTTTACTCGGAAAATATTTCGAGGCAATGATCCGATACAAAGCAGGCGCCAAAATCGGAGAATTACTCTCCCTTCTACCCGAAGAATACGAAGTTTCCAAAAAGGGAGTTTGGTCCAAACATTCTGCTTCTTTTATTGAAAGAGGAGATTTAGTCAGATTGTCCTTGGGAAGTAAGGCACCTGTAGACGGGATCTTAGAATCCGAAACTGCATTTTTTGATGAATCCGTTTTGACAGGAGAAAGTAAACCGATCCGAAAATCAAGGGGAGCAGAAGTCAAAGCAGGCTCGGTTTCTCTTTCCACCGACGTGAAATTCCAGGCGAAAGGAAATACGAACGAAAGCTCTCTTGCACAAATAGGTAGAATATTAGAAGATTCTTTATTAACAAAACCGAAAATCCAAAGAAGTACCGACAAACTGGCTGCGGTATTTATTAAAATTGTACTATTTGTCGCGATAGGAACATTTATCTATTGGTTTCAATTCCATTCCACAGAAGATGCTATCTTAAATACGATCAGCGTATTGATCGTAGCCTGCCCTTGCGCGTTAGGTTTAAGTGTCCCTGCAGCTCTAGTGATCAGCCATCTACTCCAATCTAAAGAAGGAGTACTTGTCAAAAATCCGGAATCGGTAGAAATTTTAGCAAAAGCAAATCGAATTTTCTTTGATAAAACCGGAACCTTAACTACGGGCAAATTAGAATTAAACGCAGAGAAGTACTTCGTATCAGACAAAAATCCTTCTAGGTTCAGAGAAATCGCAATCAGATTAGAATCCAGATCTTCTCATCCGATCGCAAAATCGATTATAGAAGCGTTCGCAAACCAAACGCCCGAGTTCTTAGAGGAAATATCTACGGATATCATTGCCGATAATTCCTCTAACAATCCCCCTGATTGGACCTCCTACAAAGAAATTCCAGGAGAAGGAATGGAGGCAAAATTTGCAGGCAAAACTTACAGGATCGGTAAAAAGAACTTTGCCTGGGAAAATAAACCCGAAAACGACGGATGGGTTCACCTAGCTGAAAATGGTATTCCTTTAGTCGCCTGGGAATTTAGGGATAAAGCCAGACCGGAAGCAAAAAGTTCCATCCAAGAATTAAGATCATTTTTTTCTAATATGGAAATTTTGTCCGGAGATATTCCATCTAAGGTGGAAACACTTTCCAAAGAACTCGGGATCCAAAACTTCAAAGCAAATCTAACTCCTATCCAAAAAAAAGAAAGGATAATCGAGGCCCAATCTTCCGGAGAAGTGGTTCTAATGTTGGGAGATGGAATTAACGATTCTGCATGTATCGCCCAGGCAGATTTAGGCATTTCCATGGGAATGGGTTCCGATCTTTCTTTGGATAAATCGGATATCATCCTAGTCAAAAACAGATTGGATTCACTCCCAAAATCAGTATTAATCGCCAGAAAAACAAGAAGTGTCATTTTACAAAATATATGTCTTTCTTTAGTTTATAATTCCATAATGATCCCTCTGGCAGCAGGAGGATTGATGCTCCCGGTGATCTGTGCAGGCTTTATGACTTTGAGCTCATTGACAGTAGTATTAAATTCAATTTCTTTAAAACATAGGGTATTTACATGAACGCTTTGTATCTGACAATTCCGATCGCACTTATGATCTCCTTCGGAGCATTTTACATATTCCTACTTAATCTAAAGTCGGGACAATATGAAGATATCGAGGGCCCTAAATATAGAATATTATTCGAAGAAGATAAACAGGACAAATCTAATTAGGAGTTTATTATGGAATTGGTATCTGCGATATTATTCGGATCCTTTTTAAACGGTCTAACAGGTTCTTTTCACTGTTTGGGAATGTGCGGTCCTTTGGCAGGAAGTTTAAATCTTACAATCTCCCCTTCGGATAAAAAGACAAGTTCGGTTCTATTACAAACTTTATATAATCTAGGAAGATTGGTCTCTTATACTTCCATAGGTTTAGGCTTTGGATTTTTGGGGAAGGTTACAAACAAAAGCCTTTCCCTATTACTTCCTGCTCAAGAATTTGCAGCATGGTTCGGTGCAGCGTTTATTCTACTCTTTGGACTTTCCATTATCTTCCAAAAAGATTGGACCCAAAATAGATTTTTCTCCAAGATTTTTTCTAAGCTAGGATCTAAACTTTTAAGATCCAGAGAAAACAAGAGCCCAAGTTTTCAATTAGCGATCGGTTTTATGTTCGGGATGATCACAGGTTTTTTACCCTGCGGGATATTATATCCTGCATTCGTAATGGCATTTGCAACAGGATCTCCTGCATTCGGCGCTTTGAGTATGTTCTTTTTCTTTTTAGGGACCTTCCCTTTACTATTCGGATTCGGATTCGGTTTAGGATTTAGGATGATCTTAACAAAATTCGGAAAGGATAAACTCAAACTCGCAGGTTTTGCGATCATTCTTCTTTCGATTTCCTTGATGTTATTCAGAATGAATCATACTCATAACCATTCTGAACCCGGAGTGAAAATGGAAGAAGGTGGCCATCATCACCACCATCATTAAATTTTAAAATTCGGAGAATTCTAAGGATCTTTTTTCAGGGAATAAATACCATCTTTGGATTGCTTCCGATACCATAAACCATTTGGTATTATCTTCAAAATGACTGGGAGAGCCAGGCACAAAATAGACTTTTTTAACCGTGCTCTCTATCTTAGAAAAAATAGAACGATTCACTATTCTTCCCGTAAAATCAAGCTCTCCTAAAATATTCAAAACGGAAAGGTTTAAAAATTTGCCGTTATATTCCTGGAGGCCATTTCCTATCAGGATTAAACTTTCGACCGGGGAATCCGAACTTCCAGCTGCACGGAACATTCTACCGGCAATTACGGAAGAACCTATATAAGAAATTTTTAAAGAGTCCGCGCCTTCTATATTTTTGATCTGTTTAGTGATCTCTAAAAGACGATCGGATAATAGATTTATATCAGAACGATTTGCGTGGATCTCCCTTTCCTCTTGGGTCAATAAACCTTTTAGAAAAAGAGTGGCCACTCCCCTTTCATTCAGAAAATTTCTCATCTTAGAAAACCGATCCGCAAATTTGTCGTCCTTCTCATCCAAAACCAAAACCGCCAAAAAGGCGGCCTGGCTTGGAATAAAAAGTTCTCCTTTTAGTTGGACCCGATTTACTTGAAAGTCGAGAGTGGTTTGAAAATCATACCGGACCATTTTATAAAACTGTAATTTTCGATTTAGAAAAGGTTCGGATGTTTAATCCAGCAAACGAAGAAGAGCCTCTTCATTTTTAATCACTATTTTTCTTTTGTCTATTTCCACCCAACCTCTGCTTTTAAAATCAGCCAAGGCACGAACCAAGGTTTCTGTAGTCACACCGATCATAGATGCCATGATCTCGCGAGTGAATGGAAGATCTTCTTCCGAGTCTTGGGATTCTGATAATTGTAGTAAAAATTCCGAAAGTTTTGCGTGAACCTGACGAGTTCCTAAAGAATAGATCTTATTCTCCGATTCCACTGCCTCGATGGTAACTTGTCTAAACACTGAGTTTTGAAATTGTGAATCGGAGTTTAGAAGCCTGCGAAGTTCTTCTTCCTCTACGAACAGAACTGTGGATTCAACAAGTGCAACTGCATGGTGCAGATAATTTCCGCCTATAGCCGCATCTCTGATCCCTACCCAGTTACCCGGATGATAAATTTTGAATGTATGCTGTTTTTCTCCGGAACCTGAAGTTCTATAAGATCGGATGGAACCGGTCTCGACTATATAAAATCCGTTGGCCTGCTCTCCTTGGGAGAATAGTATCTCACCTTTGGAAATTTTCCTACGGGTAAAATTAAGTTCATGGTGGTGGAGAAGGTTTTCTTTTAGAAAAATTTCCCTTGGTAAAACTCGGTTTGTTTCAGTTTCGATTTTTACTGCGCTGGTCATGTTTAAGTCCCTTTTATATCTCGATGTTCTTACCATACGTGAGAATAAAGCAAAGGTCAAGGGCCGGTGGGAGATCCTACCGATTGGGGCGGTTTCCTGCGGATTTCCAGGGTGAAAATTCCCGACCCCAAATCATGGATTATACTTCGAATTCGAAAACTTCTCCCCTTTGTGGGATCTGTGTATCCCAACCGTATTCTTTGCGGATACGATTTCCCAAGATCTTGCTTGCGTCTTCTTCTCCATGCACAATGAACACTTCTTTGGGCGGAGTTTTGATCTTGGATAACCAATGAATAAGCTCTGTTTGGTCTGCGTGAGCTGATAAGCCGTCTATATTTTGGACATCACATCTGACTTCGTGATATCTACCTCGGATCTTGATCTCAGTATCTCCTCTGAGCAGTTTATTACCTCTGGTTTCTTTTGCTTGGTAACCTACGAACAATACTAAAGAGTTAGGATCTCCTAAAGAATGTTCCAAATAGGAAAGAACTCTGCCTCCTGTGGCCATTCCACTTCCGGCAATCACAATTTTAGGACCTTTTTTGTTTGCGATCTTTTTAGTCTCAGAAGATTCGGTAATGCAGAATATATCCTCTTTAAGTTCGGCTAATTCATCCTCCTTTAATTTATGCCATTCACTTCCATAAATATTAAATAAATCTAAAACTTTGGAACCCATAGGGGAATCCATATAGACGGGAATATTCGGGATTTCGCCTTCCTTCATCAATTTCCAGATCAAGTACATGACTGCCTGTATTCTCTCTACAGCAAAACATGGAATGATAATAGTTCCTTTAGAAGTGGAGAATTCATGGATCAACTGAGCCAAACGTTTGATTGGATTTCCTCTGTGTATCCGATTTCCGTAAGTGGATTCTATCAGAATAATATCACCTTTCTCCGGCTTTTCAGGAGGAAATAAAAGAGGGTCTTCATCCCTTCCGATATCTCCTGAAAAAATTAGAGTTTTATTACCGATCTTTAATTCTATAAAACTAGCTCCTAAAATATGACCGTTATATCTGAAACGGAATTTTATATTTGGATCTATATCGAACCATTCTCCAATCTCTACCGCATGAAATAGTTTGATAGTCTTCTCCGCATCATCACTATCATATAAAGGAAGAGCGGGCTTATGTTTTGAATATCCCCCGGAATTTGCAAGTTCGGCATCTTCTTCTTGTAATTTTGCGCTGTCTTTTAGGACTATATTAGATACATCTAATGTCGGCTTAGTCCCGAATATTTCGCCTCTAAACCCCTTTTTGACCGCTCTTGGTAGATATCCGCAATGATCCAAATGTCCGTGGGTTAGAAGAATATGATCTATTTCAGTCGGGAAAAATTGGTCGGAGTCCCAATTTAGAAGTCTTAACTTTTTCTCTCCCTGAAAAAGCCCGCAGTCTATCAAGATCGTTTTACCGAAAGCTTTTACGAGATATTTTGAACCTGTAACAGTTCCTACTCCTCCTAAAAATTGTAAACTAGCGAGACGATCCTCTTTCTTGTTTTCCACTTTATATTCCCCTTTAGATACGATTCTTCCCGGTTTGCGGGAAAGAGAGGAGGATATATAAATTTCTTTCTTAAGTCAACGGTTGGAATGGGATACGGGGAATTCCGTTCTTAAACGGTAAAATTACAGGGAGAAATTAGAGAAGTTCTTTGATCTTGGAGATATATTTTCTTCCAACAGGAAGTTGTGTTTCGTCCTCATCCTTTAAATGAACCGAGTAATTTCCCATATTATCACTTTGTAAATGAGATAACTTTTCCAGATTAATTATGTATTGTTTATATATTCTTAAAAACTTGGCAGGAGGAAGTTTTTGTTCCAGGCTTTTTAAGGATTTATAAGTTACATACTGTCTTTTTTCGGTATGGACCACGCTAAAATTATCTCTGGAAGAAATGTAAATGATCTCTCCATAGGGAATTAGAAAATGATTTTCCTTTTCTAAAATAAAAAGCCCATGTTCGTTAAAAACATTTTTGGAAGGTTTGTCCGCCTCATTCCCCAAAATTTCCAAGGCCCGATCCACAGCCTTAAAAAATCTTTCTTTAGAAAATGGTTTGAGTAGATAATCGATTACACCAAATTCAAATGCTTCGATTGCCTTGTCTCTTAATGCAGTGATAAAAATGATATAGGGAGGATTTTCTAGTCTTTCTAAAATATCCAAACCGGAAAGAATAGGAAGATTGATGTCCAAAAATGCGAGATGGAACTCTTCGTTCTGTAAGTATTCGAGAGCTTCCTCTCCGTCTTTTGCGACTTTTACTAATTTTAATTCAGGTCGGGCTAAACAATAATTTACGAGTAGTTCCCTGGTAGGCGCCTCATCCTCAACGATTAGTGTTTTCCATTCTGCCATACGTTATTAATTTTTCGCGGATTTAAAACCGATCGTGACGATTGCGCCACCCTCAGGATGATTTTCAATTTTTACTTCCGAATCGTAAAGATAAAATTTCAGACGTTCCGAGATGTTCGCGATACTTCTGGAATGAATATTTGCATCACTTAGGCCTTTTCCATTGTCTCGGATGGTCACTAAAGTTTTTCCATCTTGGATAGAAGCTTTTACGCTAATCTTTCCTTTTCCTTTTCTATCTCTTAAACCATGGATATAAGAATTTTCCACAAGAGGTTGCAGGGTTAAAGGAGGGATTTGGCATTGTTTAAAATTTCCCAATTTTTCGGATTCCACTTCCAAGAAGTCCGAAAATCTAAGCTTTAGAAGTTGTAGATAGTTCTCCATAAATTCCCATTCTATATCGAAAGGGACAAGTTGTTGGTTCGCTTGATCCATTAGAAATCTATAATTATCTGCAAGCATCAAAATGGCGGAATCCGCAAGCCCGGGATTTGTCTGTAGATAAGAATGGATAATACTCAAAGTATTAAAAAGAAAATGAGGGCTCATCCTATCTTGTAGGATTTTCAGATTATTCTCCGCGTGCCTGGCCTTCTCCTCGGTTTCCTTTCTTTCCGTGATATCGTTCCGAATGGCAAGGTATTGGTACGGTTTTCCATTATCGTCCAAAATTGGAGAAATGGTCGTATCCACCCAATAATATCTTCCGTCTTTCGCTTTGTTTTTAATCTCACCCTTCCAAATTTTTCCTTTCGCGATCGTCTTCCAAAGATCTACAAAAAATTCCTTAGGATGATAACCTGAATTGATGATACGATGGTTATGGCCTAAAAGTTCATCTCTTGAATAACCGCTTATATCGCAGAAGTTCTGATTCACATAAATGATCGTACCGGCTCGATCCGTGATCGCAACGATAGAAACCGCATTAAGTGCAGTTTGAAAATCGGAAAGTTCCTTTAATGAACTTGTTAACTCTCTTTCTATCTCCTTGGTCCTGGTAATATCCACGCCTACGAACCAATTCGTGGAACCGAACAACGGGAATTCCGACGAGATATTCGAAAGGGAGACTAACTTTAATTTTCCCTCCTTAGAAATTAGGTCCAACTCCCAATTCTTGAATTCGGAATTTAAAAGTTCGGGATTAAAACCGGAAGATTCCCCTTCTCCTTTTACCTGGATAAGATTTTTGAAGGAGAAGTTTTTATCGTTTAAAATTTCTTCGGAAGAAAATCCCAAAACTCTTTCACATTCATAGTTCCAGGAAAGAGGCCTAAAGTTCTCATCCAAGGAAAAGAAGAGGATAGGCATATTATCCAAAACTTTTTTCATTTTTACTTCGCTTTCCATAAATCCAGAAACCTAAGGTGTATTAGATCAAGTCTTCATTAAATCCGAAAGCCCGGTTCTTACTCAATCAAAATTATACGTGGATATGTCCTGAAAAAGATTCGAAAACATATCCATAATTACTACATCTATCTTAAGATTTGGACAATTCTAAAATATCTTCCACTTCTACAGTATTCTTACTAAAACCATTTTCACTCGCACGGATCATCGCAACTGCAAGTTGTTTCAAAGTAGAAACTCGTTTTGGGAAAATTGCTCTTAAGATCGGAAAACTCCAACCAATATACTTATAAGCGGACAAAGTATTTTTTGCTCCTGGAGTTGGGTGCATATAACCCGGACGGAAATTATACACCTTCGAAAAAGGAAGTTTTAATAGATCATTTTCAGTTTTTCCTTTTACTCTCGCCCACATTGTTTTTCCCTTTTCAGTGCTATCCGTACCTGCACCTGAAATATAAGAAAAACTCATATTAGGATTTAAAGAAGCCAAGGTACTTGCCACATGTAATGTCAATGTATGAGTTAGTTTAAAAAATTCTTCCTCACTTAATCCTATGGAAGAAACCCCGGAACAAAAAAAACAGGTATTATACCCTTTCAATTTGTCTTTGATTGCGGAAATATCCGAAAAATCGGAATGTAGGACTTCCTCCACTTTAGGATGAGAAATTCCATACGACTTCCTATTCAGCAAAAGTATCTTTTCCACATTTGGATCTTCTAAACATTCTAACAAAACACCTTCTCCCACCATTCCTGTGGAACCTGTGATAATTACTTTTAATTTCATTTGATTACCTCGCACTCGCAGTATTTTCTTCCAGTTGGCTGGATAAGATCGGATCTTCTTTAGCGGAATTATAAGGAAGTTTAGGCCACCAGGCTATATAATCTTTTTTTAAACCAGGCTCCGCACTTTCTCCCGGCTTAGGAGTGATCACAGTAACTCCAAGTTCTTTAGATTTTTCTAAAACTCTTTCTATAGGTTCCGTCCATCCATGAGAAGCAAGAGCAAACAATCCCCAATGGATAGGAAGAAGGACTTTTCCTTTCAGTTGCGAATGAGCGATCACTGCTTGTTCCGGCCCGATATGCCAATCAGGCCAAGCTTGGTTGTATTGCCCTGTTTCTATCATTGTTAGATCGAAAGGTCCGTATTTTTCTCCGATCTCTTTCATCTTAGGGAATAAACCCGTATCTCCCGAAAAATAAACTCTATGTTGATTCCCAAGAAGTGCATAACTGGACCAAAGTTTTTTATCATTATCTAAAAGATATCTACCGGATGCATGTCTTGCTGGAGTACTTACTATTTCAAGATTTTTGATCTTCTTAGTTTCCCACCAATCTAACTCCACTATCTTTTCTGTAGGAACTCCCCAATAGGAAAGATTTGCCCCTAAACCGAGTGGAACCACGAATAATATATTTCTATCTTTGAGTTTAGAAATGGTTCCTAAGTCCATATGATCATAATGATCATGAGAAATTAATACTACATCTATTTCAGGAAGATCTTCCAAAGAGATCAAAGGAGGATACCATCTCTTAGGACCGATCCAAGAAGAAGGTGAAGTTCTTTCCGACCAAACAGGATCTGTTAAGACTCTAACTCCATCCAACTCTATCAAAGAAGAAGAATGTCCAAACCAAGTAACCCTCAAGCCTGAGCTAGGTAATTTAGAAAATCTTGATTTTTCTACAAAAACTACAGGAACAGGATCTTTGGGACTTACATCCACACTTTGTCGGAACATACTTCCTAATGCCATCCAGAAATCGTTGATCAGAGGTTGAGGATTTACGAATTGTCCATCCTTCCATTGAGGAGAGTCTTGCATTCTGATCAATCTTTCTCCTTCTGCTTTTTTACCCATTGCCTGGCAGGTATAAAAAAATGACGCTCCCAAAGCTAAGACCAAGACAGGGAAGAGCCATTTTCGAGAACTGTGTACCTTCTTCATTTTTTATTATTTCCTTACATTTTGACAATTTTAATCTAACTTGTCAATTTTTCAGACCTGGGAACTCAGATAAAGTTGACATTTTTTTATAAATTTGTCAAATAATCTTATGACTCGAAAGGTAGTTCTTCCGGACGAAGATAGAAAAAAGGAAATTTTAGAAGCCGCCTTATATTGTTTTCTTCAATTCGGGTATTCCAAAACTTCAATGGATGATATCGCTAAACAGGCGAATTTGTCCCGCCCACTTCTCTATTTAAAATTTAAGAACAAAGAAGATCTATACGAAGGAATTTTCGATTATACCTTGGAAGGAAGTTATGAAGAAGCGGAGAAGGTTTTAAGCCAAAATATTTCCGCTAAACAAAAACTTCTTCGAGTCTGTGAATTGATACTGATCGAACCCTGGGCCAAAATAGAAGGAAAACCTAAAACTTCCGAGTTTTATGAAACCTGTTCTAAATTATCTCCAAAGAGCACTCAAAAATACGAACGCCAAATTATCAAATTCACAGAACAGATATTAGGGGACAGGGAGAGTGCAAAAGTGTTCTTCTTGGCTTTGGAAGGACTTTCTGCGGACCTTCCGAAAACGAAAGTTTTACGCAAAAGAGTGGAATTGCTCACGGAAAGATTTACACGTTAAGAGATATTTTCGGTTTTCAATAATTTTCCGACCTTTCCGGGTCGAAAATTACAATCATGCTACGTCTTAGGATTTAGCTCTTGCCAATAAATCGGGGTATTATACCCTGCAGCAGACTTTTTACAAGAATCGTAATGACCAAACTGAAATTTCTCATTCCATCTAATTTACACAGATTTGTCTCACAAAAACTTCTTATATTCTGCCTAGTTTTTTTCCTTGGTAATTGTGAGAGAGCCTCTTGGATCGCGGAAGATTCTATTCTCTCCTTGAATGGAGAATGGGAATTTATCTCCGACAATAATACAAATCCCGATTTCAAAAAAGGAACTAAGATCACTGTTCCGTTTGATTTTAGTTCGGATGATGTTTACCAAAATTTTGATGGATGTATTTCTATACGTCATGCGCTACCGGAGAAGATCCGCGCATGGATGAATCAGCAGACCTCGGTTGCAATCGACTCAGGTCATAGTTCTGACTTTGCGGAATTTTATCTAAACGAAACTTCTAAATTAGGTTTAATCGGAAAAACGGGAAGAAGAGATCCTTATCTTTCAGGACAAGACGGAAGGATCGTATCCGTACTTCCTGCTGCTGCATTCCGTCCGGGCGGAGAAAATTTTATATACGCAAAGATCTGCAAGATCCCTGGAAAACCTTTCCATTGGAGCGGGCCTAAAGTTTCCTTAGGACTTTCGGAATCCATTTTTAAAAAATTCGGATTAGAGCTGAGTGTAGCATTTTTACTAGCTGCAGTTTATATCAGCGTAGGACTTTATCATCTTCTTTTAGCGATCAGAAGACCGAGCGATATATTCAATTTATATTTCGGATTGTTCGCGATCTTCTTCTCCATATTCCATCTTACTAATAATTCCACTGCAGAGATACTTTTCGGCTCCCATAGACAATTGCAGTCTAAGGTGGATCAGTTCTCACTCATGATGTTTATAGGAAGCCTTCTATTATTCATTGCAAGGTTCTTCCAAGGAAAACATCCTAAATTTGCGGTATATTCAGCCGCCTTATACGGAATTGTTGGCCTTCTGGATATATTCGTAAATCAATATATTCGGGATTTATTACTTACAATCATTGCGGGACTCACAGTAGTATTTGTTCTTCCTTATATTTCATTCATTACGGGGAGATCCGCATGGAAAGGAAACTCCGACGCAAGATTACTTTTAGGTGGAGTTGCATTGATAGCTCTCGGCGGTTTGCACGATTATGCTGTCACAAACAGACTTATCAATTCGGCACTTATCATGCCTTTTACATTCCTGGCATTTATCTTAGGAATAGCGTTTATATTGGCAAATCGTTTCGTTCGTGTTCACAACGAAGTAGAAGAATTAAACGCTAGTCTCGAGGAGAAGGTCCGTCAAAGAACAAATGACCTTCAAAAAAGCCTAACCGAGATCAAAGAGCTTAAACACCAACAAGACGGGGATTATTTCCTAACTTCTCAATTAATGCAGCCACTCGCCGGAAACTATGGGCATAGCGATATAGTAAGAGCGGAAATACTTTGCCGACAAAAGAAAAGATTCCAGTTCAGAAATTGGCAAGGAGAATTGGGCGGAGATTTATGTGCTGTATATTCCTTAAAATTAAAAGGAAGACCAGTATTAGTGTTCTTTAATGGGGATGCAATGGGTAAATCCATGCAGGGAGCAGGTGGAGCTCTCATCATGGGAACCATTTTTAAGACTATAGTCACAAGAACCCAAAATACTTTAGAAATGCAGGAACTTTTCCCGGAACATTGGCTCAGAAGATGTTACCATGAACTAAAAAGTGTATTCGTGTCTTTTGACGGAAGAATGTTGATCTCCATGGTAGTGGGGATCGTGGACGAAGAATCAGGTCTAATGTATTTTGTGAATGCAGAACATCCTCAAGTAGTGATGTATAGAGACGGAAGAGCAGACTTCTTATCCGAAAATGGAATGTTAAGAAAAGTCGGAGTTGAAGATCCGGAAGAAGTTTTCGTAGTCCAAACACTCCAACTCAAACCGAATGATGTAATCTTAATAGGTTCCGACGGAAGAGACGACGTTCAACTCGGCATCAACGAAGACGGAAACCAGATCATCAACGAAGACGAAAGAGCATTCTTAAGAGACGTAGAAGAAGCTAAAGCAGAACTATTACAGATAGAAGCTCTGATCCATTCCAGAGGAGATATCATAGACGACTTAAGTCTTGTCCGAATTTCTTATAAGGAAGAAATGACTTCTGTTGCGGATATTTTAGACGATCCTTTCCAAAACCAGCAAGCCCCCGATGCAATTTCCGAAAAATCGAACCGAAGAAAAGCACTTAGGAATGCTATCGAAGAGAAGGATTATATCTACGTAGGATCGGAAGGTCAAAAATACCTCGAAAAATATCCGGATGATAGTGCAGTCTATCTCTGGGTTTCTTATGCGCTTGCAAGACTTGGAAATTATGAGAAGGCGATCGACTTCGGAGAAGTTCTTCTAATGAGAGATCCTAACCACTCCAAAAACTTGGAACACTTAAGCAAATTACATTATAAAAATGGAAACAAGGTAAGAGCGGAAGTTTTATTAGCAGCATCTAAATCTAAAATAGATTAAGAAACTGAGACTTCTTTTAACATACTTTTCAGGATTGTGGTTACTTCCAAACGGCAGCTTCCACATCCTGTTCCAGCCCCGGTCCTTCTTCCAATTGCTTCCAAGGTCCTTTCTCCGCCCTGGATAGCTTCCCTGATATTACCCTCTCCTACTCCATTACAGGAACAGACAACTTTTCCTTGGAGAGGTTTCATTATCTCTCCATCATTCAATAAATGTTTCCTGCGATCTCCCAATTCAATCCCGGAAGAAACCCAGTCTTTCATTCTACTAAAAGATGATTTGTCTCCGATCAGTATCGCGGCTACTAATCTGTCGTTTCGGATAATACATTTTTTATAAAAACGTTTTTTACGATCTAAGAATATGATCTCTTCGAATTCTCCCCTTTTGTCCTTAGGGATTTCCATCGGAACATCAGGTAGTCGAATAGTCGCCAGTTCCAAACCTGGAATTTTCAAAATATGTGCATGCAAAGAACCGGTATATTCGTTAAACGCATAACCGAATAGATGCTGAGCGGCAATTTTTGCCTGGTCATCTACAGCAGAAATATTTCCATAAGTTCCGGTTTTATGTTCCGCAATCTCCCCGATACAATATACATCCGGATCACTGGATCTTAAGAAAGAATCCACCAAAACTCCGCTATCACAATCCAATCCACCTTTCACCGCGATCTCAAAATTCGGTTTGGTCCCGATCGCAAAAATGATTCCATCCGGTTCTATAAAATTCCCGTTCGTAAGTTGTACTTTAGAAATTCTTTCTGTTCCTTCTATTTTAGAAATCTCGCATTCAAATATTAATTCTATTCCTCTTGCGAGAATCTCTTCTTTTAAGATATCTGCTCCGACTGAATCCAGTTTTTGGGACATCAAACGGTCCGATCGAACAAGAACAGTCACCTGCACTCCTACACCTTTTAAAGCAGCGGCAAGTTCTAATCCTAAAAGTCCTCCACCTACGATCAATGCATGGGATTTTGGTACAAAAAAACCTTTGATACGATCTGCATCCGCTTTGCTCCTTAAACTGAACACTCCTAACATTTCAGGAGGGACCTTAGTAGGCAAAACAGGAGAACTTCCCATCGCAAGAACGAGTTTATTATAAGAATATAATGTTCCTTCCGTATCACGGACCTTCTTCCCTTCCGTATAGATCATCTGAACGGATTTATTCGGGAACAGATCCAAATTCCAGGATTTGACTTCCTCAGGATCCGCAGGCATCAGATCGTCAAATTCCTTTTCCCCTCCTATATAATCAGGAAGAAGCACCCTATTATAAAACGGATTTTCCTCTCTACACATTACGGTGATATCGTCGCCAGGTGCAAGATCCCTATATTGTTTTAAGAATGCATAAGCTGCAGTCCCGCCGCCAACGATGAGTATTTTCTCTTTGGGTTTTTTATAAGGAGTGATACGGACCGCAGAAATTTTAAAACCTGGCTGCTTGGAAAAAGGGTCGGAAGCGGAACTTGTAAGGTTATTAGATCTGAATATATCTGTTCCATTCTTTCTTCCCCAATGCATGGGTAAAAACACGACACCTCGTTTGATTGATTCGGTCAGAAGTGCCTTTGCCCGAACGGATCCTCTTTTACTCGAAATGGTCACCACCATTCCATCTTTGATATCGTATTTATAAGCATCGTCCAGATGGATCTCTAAAAAAGGTTCAGGCCTATGTTCTCTTAATTTTTTGACCTTACCGGTCCGAGTCATCGTATGCCATTGGTCTCTGATCCTACCTGTGGTAAGTACCAAAGGAAAATCCTCGTCCGGTTTTTCAGAATCGTCTTCCGATCTTACAGAATGAATCTTAGCCTTTTCATTCTTTCTATAAAATTTTCCATCCTCGAACAATCTTATATTATCGGAATGTCCTTTTTGAGGATAAGGCCATCTTACAGTTCTATGTTTACGAATTTCTTCATAATCTAAACCTAATATATCTATCTTAGTTCCTTCCGTTAATCTACAATGTTCCAGAAAAATTTCTTCTTCATCTGAATAGTTAAAAGAAGGACCAAATCCCATTCGTTTTGCAAAATCTTGTATGATCCAAGAATCCGCTCTTGCCTCCCCTGGAGGTTCTAAAATTTTAGAAAGAACCGAAATACTCCTATCGGAGCTTGTCATTGTGCCCTTCTTCTCCGCCCAACCTGCTGCAGGCAGAACAAGATCCGCAAAAGGGATCACACTTGAATCGGCGGAAATATCCTGAACAACCACAAACTCAGCCAAACGAAGACCAGACTCTGCGGATCTCACATCAGGAAGACTTACGGCAGGATTCGTACAGATGATCCAGATTGCCTTCATCCTTCCGGAAGCAAGCTTTTCAAAAATTTCGGTCGCACTATAACCCGGAGTCTCCGAGATAGAATCGACTCCCCAAAATTTTGCGACCTCCTTTCTATGCTCCGGATTTTCCAAATCTCTATGTGCAGGAAGAAGATTACAAAGTCCGCCAACTTCTCTTCCTCCCATTGCATTGGATTGCCCTGTTAAGGAGAATGGACCCGAGCCGGGTTTACCTATATGGCCCGTAAGAAGGGAAAGATTGATAAGAGCTAAATTTTTATTTACTCCGACCACACTTTGGTTCAAACCCATGGCCCATAGACTGATAAAACCTTTTGCTTTAGAAATATATTCCGCAGTCTTATAAATGAGTTCGGAAGAAATTCCGCAGATCTCTGCAGCCTTAGAAACGGAAATTTCAAAAACTTTTGTTTTTAATTCTTCGAATCCTTCCGTGTGATCCTGTATAAACTTAGGATCTATCCAATCCTTCTCTATTAGAATTCTCGCAATTGCATGAAATAAATAAATGTCTGTCCCTGGAGCTATTTGCAGATGAATGTCCGCGTGCTCGCAGGATTCAGTCCTGCGAGGGTCTACCACGATCAACTTAATATTCGGATTCTCTTTTTTTCGAGCTTCAATTCTTCTGAATACGATCGGATGGCACCAGGCAGGATTTGCACCGGCTACCAAAAAACAATCTGCAAGATCCAAGTCCTCGTAACCGACGGGAACTGCATCTTCTCCGAATGCCATCTTATATCCGGTAACCGCAGAACTCATACATAGCCTGGAATTCGTATCTATATTATTTGTTCCGAGAAAACCCTTAGTTAATTTATTTATAATATAATATTCTTCCGTTAGAAGTTGTCCCGAAACATAAAAGCCCACTGAGTCAGGTCCAAATTCTCGAATAAAACTTTTGAATTTTTCCGCGGCTAAGTCGAGAGCCTTGTCCCAACTAGTTCTTTTCAACGTAGCAAAACGATCTTCCCTCATCATGGGGAAAAGAAGTCTGTCCGACCTGTCCATGACGGAATAATGCAAGTTCATCCCTTTTGAACAAAGCATTCCTCTGTTTGTTGGATGATCAGGATCCCCGCTCACGGAAATATCCAGAGGACCGGATTTTTCCACCTTCAGGCCACAACCCACCCCGCAGTACGGACAGGTAGTCTGAAAGGTTTCCGGGTTTTGCATGCCTATATTCATGCAATTATCACGCCAGACCTTGGATTATTTGGAAAACTGGACAAATAGAGGCTTCTGGAATCTGTTTTGAAAGGAATCAGACTATCTTATCCTCAGTTCTAAAGCAGTTTGTGTAGAATTTCTGCAATGTAGTATCTTCGACAAAACACTTACAGCCAAGATTCACGATCCCCTTCCGATCATACGTGTAGAATATACACTGGAATCAGGATTCAAAGAGGCCAGAAACGAATTGCCTTTCTTTTTTAGATCTGGCATTTATCCTGCATATAAAGAAATGGTATCTCTTGGATACCGACGGGTCCCCCAGGCTCGAACCCAAAAAATGAAAGAGAAGAACGAGCATGAAATTTTGTTTTTTTTCTATTCCCAAGCGGATTTTTTAGAAGAAGTCTGGGCGGAATATAAAAGATCTCCCGCAAAACTTTCCTGCTTAAATCTTGTGAATTGGATTTTTGCTGCCTTTCCGATCTATGAAGACATTTCTAAACTTCTCCCTTCCGTGATCTCAAAAACAAAACAGGCTTCCGAAAATGGACACGATCCCGACTTTTCTTACGAATTAAAAAAAGTAGATATAAATGTAAAAACTCCGAGCGAACTTGTTTCGATCCATAAAAGAGTTTCGGAAAGCAAACAAACGGATAAGAAGAAGTCCCTCCAAAACAGTAAATACTTCTGGAATCTTCAAAAAGAAATCCAAGAAGGAAGAAAAGGACCCTTAGTAATTTCACTGGAAGAAACCGCCAAGAGTATAATTCGCTTCAATAACGAACTCGAACTGGAATTGATAGAACATTACGGATTCAATTTCCGTAAAAAACTGAATATAGACATCATCTCTTAATCAGCAAATTTTGTGCCAATATCAGAAAATTTTCAGAAATAGTAGCTTCAAGTGCCGATTCGACTCTATCTAAGAAGTGTCGAAGATACTACAAAAGTATTTTTCCTAGAAAACGTACCTAATTTATACATAACGTATATTTCTAGATCGTATACAAAAGAAAATACTCGAATCGCATTTCAGCAGATTGTTCTAATTCGCCAATTTATTCAACATTCAGATATTTTTATATTATTGGCACGGTAATTGCTAAAAGTTTTAGAAAGATACTTTTACTGTGGGTTGCTCCTGGATGAATGTTATTCCGAAACCGAAATTTAATTTCATACTTCTCTTAATAACTATCGTTATTAGTATTCCAGCATATTCGGAAGAAGATCCGAATAAGAATACGAAGGAAACGATACAAAACCCTCTGCCCCCTTCTTCCGATACGAATAAGGTCGAAGGCACTGACCCAAAAACTAAAAAACAAGAGCCTAAGTATAATTCTCCTTGGAAGGGAAATATTCCGGTAGATCATCTGCGAACTCTTTTGGTCACTCCTGAACAGATGAAGGATACCCAAAAATCGGATCTGTTTTGGTTGGATAATTTGAAATTAGGAGTTTCTCTTCGCCCTAGATTCGAAGCCAGAGAAAATCCTGACTTCAATAAGAAGACAGATGATTACAGCTCTTTTGTGGGACAAAACACCCAGCTTTGGTTCTTATTCGATCCTTCTCCCTATTATGCAATCAAGGTTACCATGCAAGACAGTAGACTTTGGGGAGGAAGCCAAACTCCTCAAAACGCCGGTAATTGGACTTACGGGCTCAGCACCGGCGCCGGAACCACTTTGACTCCGGCTACTTCTACCAATACGAATATTAGGAATAATACTGATATTAGAGAAGCTTATATAGTATTCAAAAAAACTGATAAACTTCCTGTTTCCGTTTTTGTAGGCAGACAGGTATTCGCTTTCGGGGATCTTAAAATTGTGGGTCCATTAAATTGGCTACATACAGGTTTTGCATTCGATGGTGTTAGATTCGTCCATGATTCACAATGGTTTAGATCGCATGTATTCGGAACAATTTTGTCTAACCAATACGACGCGCCTTACGGTTTGACAACAAGCAACGGAAGATCCAAAGGATCCATAGACCAGGCTTATTTTTTCGGCGCATATAATACGATCAAGTTCGGAGAAGAAGCTCACCTGGATCTATATATGTTCGAAGTTTCTAAAAAATGGATCCCTAACGCAAATCCCACAGACTTCGATAATCGTTTAAAACAAAGGGACGATCTATTGACCACAGGTTTCAGATTCACCAATAGAACGAATAATAATCTTTTACCTGCAGGAAAGATCTGGGACTGGACAATAGAATCGGCTTGGCAATCAGGAATGACCGGGGATAGAGTAAAGGCGGATTGGGATATTTTAGACCAAAAAGCGGCTAATGGTAAAAACATTTATACGGAGAAGGTTCAGTATGATACAAAACTTCTCTCTTTGGATACTGGGATCAAGGTTAACGATTGGATCCGCTTAGGTTTAGGCTACACATACGCATCAGGAGATCCTAATAGATCGGATTCCAAGGTGGGAACGTGGCAGAGTTTATTCCCTCAGATCGCAGGCTCTTTCCCAAATTGGAATACTATGAACGGCCAATCTTTAATGGCCGGGTTCGAAAATATTAAATCTTATTCAATCAGGGCAAATCTCAAAACGGAATATGGAATGTTCATATTTGCGATTTACGATACTCAAAAAGCAAATTTGCAGGATGCTTGGTATAAGGTTTCCGGGGTTCCGAATACCGGAGCGAGTACGGAAAATTATTCCAACGATAAGTTCTCTTATGAGAATTCTAGATTAGGAAGAAGATTATTCTATCAGTACGATTTTACCTGGATCTATAATTATACTGAATCTGTTTCGATCTGGATGGGGATTTCTCTTGTGAAGGCTAAAGAGGCGATCGGGAATGAAAGAACAAATCCTTATGCTTCTAATCCTGAGAAGAGATATACATTCGATGATACTTCTAAGTTCTTTTATCTCATGGTCTCCGCCTCCCTATAAGGCAATCCTTTCCTTGGGAGGGGTCGAAGTCTCGACCTCTCCTTTCTTTTTTAGGAGAAGTCGAACTTCTTCATATTCTCTAGAGTAATTTAGACTATGATTTGTTGCTAAATGGATTTCAAAAAAGCTACATAATTTATTAACAATAGTTAAGATGAAAACCTTCACGCTCTATGTCTTAATTAGCATGGAAGAGAAGGTTATGCAAAACTGCGATGAAATTCCTCCAAAAATAAACAAGCCCTCCGGTTATTTAGAGAAGGACTTTTTACCTAAGGAGATGGGCTGGGATGAATGGTACTGCCAGGCGGCACAATTCAAGAATATACTTTATCATTCTCCAAACGGATTTGCGATCATATCCCTGGAAGGAAGGTTTATCAGTTCTAATCCTGCACTTTCTCAAATTTTAGGTTATTCAGAAAACGAATTGGTCGGAATGAGTTTTGATTATATTACTCATCCTGATGATTTGGAAGAAGATCTCCGATCCAGAGACCAATTTCTAAAAGGGCAAATATCTTTATTTAAAAGGAAAAAAAGATACATCCATAAAGACGGACACCAACTCTGGGTTCAGGTGGATGCAACCTTAATACGAAATAGAAAGGGAGATCCGAATTATTTTGCGGCTCAATTCCAAGATATTACAAAACATCATGAATTAGAAAAACAACTCATTCATTCTCAAAGAATGGAATCAATCGGCTCTCTTGCCGGTGGAGTTGCCCACGACTTCAATAATATTCTAACTGTAGTTTTAGGCTACACTACCCTTTTAGAAAAGAATTCAGGACATCCGGAAAAGATCCTACAGTATTCTGAAATTATTAAAAAAACGGCGGAAAGAGGATCTTCGTTAATCAAACAACTTTTGACCTTAGCGAGAAAGGTCGAATCGGATCTCAAACCTTCTATCTTGAACGATCTATTATCTGAAGCAGCCCATATAGCCTCTTCTACTTTTCCTAAATCTATTCGAGTAGTTTCGGATCTTCCCCAAGATCCCATCCTGGTACAAGCCGATCATACTCAGATCCACCAAGTGTTTCTGAATTTATTTTTAAATGCGAAAGATGCAATGCCGAACGGCGGCTTACTTTCCATCAGATTAAGAATGGAAGAAGGAGAATTTATTTCTCCGGAAAAAATCCAAAAAACCGCAGTAATAGAAATTTTAGACAGCGGAACGGGAATAGACAGAAAGACGATCCGTAAAATATTCGATCCATTCTTCACAACCAAAGAACCCGGTAAAGGAACCGGGCTTGGACTTTCCATCGTTTATGGTATTTTAGAAAATCATAAAGGAAAGATCAAAGTAGAAAGTGAACTTGGATCAGGCACAAAATTTTCCATTTATTTTCCGGTTCTGGAATAGAAAAGATTTCGGCTACTTCTACCCTTTAGAAAATTTATAAGAAGTTCATTTTTGTTCCTTCCAGATCCTATTTCGGATCCTACTCAAGGAAACAGGAGTGATCCCCAAAAAAGAAGCAATATAATGTTGAGGGATACGATTCGCGATATCCTGTTGCTCTTTGATAAGATTCAAATATCTTTGTTCCGGACTATCCCTGATCCTGGACAAAAACAAATTCATATAAGTATCAAATCTTTCGGCAACATATTCCAATAAAAAACCTCGGACGTCTTCGTTTTCTTTATAAATAATCTCAGCATCTTCTCCGCTTAAGATCAATAATTCCGTGGGTTCTATACTCTCCACACTAAGTTGGCTATCTTTATAAGTTCCTCTATAACTATGGATAGAAGTGATCGCTCTATTTTCGGGAAAAAACGCGATTGTGATATCTCGACCCTTATCTTCGAATTTTAACCGCAGGCATCCTTTTTTAACGATAAATATGTTTTTGGTATAAACACCTCTTTTGATCAGCACGGTTTTTGCCGGGACCTTCTTTTCTTTTAACATGGAAGTATAACGGTCCCAATTTTTTTCCAAACTTGGGATCTTCTTCCTTAGATTTTCCAGTAATGGTATCTCATGCATCTTGGAGCCTTGAATTCTCCCGTATTCAGTAGTATAGGAATGAAAAGGCAAGATTTGTTTTGGTACCAAACCAGGAATTTATGATTTTGGAGCAAGTTCTCCAATTCTTTATACGAAAAGTTTCGAATTAGATTGAATAGTTTCCTAAAAAGGGAAACCTTGCCCGCATCGAAGAGAATTTTTCAACATGTCATTCAGCAGATACAAAGGTAAAAAAGTATTTATTACAGGCGGTTCCGCGGGTATAGGCAAAGGAATTGCGATCCAATTAGCGAAGGCAGGAGCAAGTGTAATCGTTTCCGCCAGAGGAAAATCCAACTTAGAAAAAACCGTCCAGGAATTAAAGGCAGTAGGAGCTCCAACAGCAGTATTCGGATTCGCAGTCTTAGATGTTTCAGATAAAAAGGCCATCGAAAAAGAAGCCAAAAAGGTAATCCAGACATTAGGAGGATTGGACATTTTAATCTGCAGCAGCGGTTTTGCAAAAGCAGGAGAAGCTTCCGATCTAGACGACGAAGTTTATAGAAATCTAATGGATGTAAACTTTTTCGGCCACGTGAATAGTGCGCTTGCATTTAGTGATCATTTTTCCAAACAAAAAAGTGGTGAGATCGTATTTTTAGCATCCACCCTTGCGTTTTTTTCCATCTACGGATACGGAGCTTATTCGGCTAGTAAGTTTGCGATTGTAGGTTTTGCCCAAGGTTTTCGCCAGGAAATGATGCTTCATGGAGTAAAAGTGAAATTATTCCTTCCTCCTACAACGGATACTCCTGGTTTGGAAAAGGAGAATACCGACAAACCTGAATTGAGTAAGGAAATTGAAATGGGTTCCGCATTAAATAGAATTCATACAATTGATTCCGTAGCAAAGGCCATCCTAAAATGGATACCGAACAAAAAGTTCATCGGTTATACAGGCTGGGATTCTTGGCTCCAATATTTTCTATTTAGACATTTTCCGGAATTCAGCATTAAACTTACCGATTCCGAATTAAAAGCGGCCCAGTCTAGACTGGATAAGAAAAAACAAAAAGTATAACTGTGGATATTCTTAAGGAGACTCTATGAAACCGATTAGCAAGGACTGGAAGGAAGATATTTCCCCGGATGAAGAGATTCGTTTTGCGGAATATGTAAAGGCATTCCAAAAGATCCAAAAAGTAAACTCTTCCAAATTCGGAAAAGGTCGCACATTACATAGAAAGCAGATCTTAGGGCTGCAGGCAAAGTTTGAAGTTTTATCCAATATTCCTGATTATACAAAACAGGGTTTGTTCTCCACTTCCGGCACAAAGGATGTTTGGATCCGATTATCCAGCGGGAGTATGAAACTACAGCCTGATACCACTGGAGACATCAGAGGATTTGCATTAAAAATCCTAGGAGTAAATGGGCCAAGCGCTTTACAAAACGGTAATACTTCTGCCCAAGATTTTCTACTGATCAATTTAGAAGCATTCTCTTCTCCTAAAAGTGAGGAGTTCGTAGGTGTTGTTACCGCAGCAGCTAAAGGAGGAGGTCCGTTATTAAAATATCTTTTTGCCACTTACGGATTTTTCGGTGCATTTGCCAGGATCAAAAAAGTATCAAAAAGTTTTAATAAACCTTTTAGCGGATTTGCAACGGAACCTTTTTATAGCGCGGCACCAATAGCCTTCGGCCCCTACGCTGCGAGAATTAGACTTCTTCCTCCTTCTGGTATAACTCCAAACAAAGATGCCTCAAAGGATTGGGCAAATGATATTAAATCAAAACTTTCAAAAGGTCCTCTGGTTTATACATTCCAAGCCCAATTTTTCACGGATGAAAAAACAACTCCAATCGAAGATGCTTCCGTTGATTGGCCTGAATCAGAAGCTCCTTACGTTACTCTCGCTACTCTTACAATTCCAACTCAAGATTTCGGATCCGAGCCCGGTCTATCTTTGCAAAAAAAGATCGAAGATACAATTTTTGATCCTTGGGAAGCTTTATTAGAGCATAGACCTTTAGGAGATGTAATGAGAGCGAGAAAACATGTATATCTAGCGAGCCAAAAAGGAAGAGGCGCAGTTTAGAGAATTTTGTTAGATTGAAAATAAAATACTATGCAAAATCACTCACCTAAATAGATCCTGAAATCTCAGACTATTTTTGTAGGAACATAGATGTCTCCATCTATGGGAAGACGGTGCAATTCCGTCACGGTACCCGCCGCTGTAAGAGGGACAAAAGGCACAAGATGTCACTGGGTGTAAAAACCTGGGAAGACGTGCTGAGTAGGACGATCTCGAGTCAGAAAACGACCTTACAAAAATCCTGAAGCTACGTGATCCAGTCTCGGATGTAAGACGGTTACGTAACTAAACTCAATTTTTTTCATACGATACTTTGGCTCATTCTTTTGTGCCTTAATATCGTTTATATCTTGTTAGGTGAAGATCTCTTAGGAGGGATTTTTATGCGCTCGATTTCCGTTTCGAAGGATTTTTCAGGAGCCAAATTATGGCTTAGAGCTTCCGTTCTGGTTTTTGCAGGATTTCTTGCTTTTTCTACGATCTATGCAGTAGGCCTGGAACCAATGGTGTATTTGCACGATACTTTTCATGATATAAGACATTCCACAGGATTTCCATGCCATTAAGATCAGAGTTTTCTGATCTTCTGCGGACAGGGATATTTTCCGGTCTGGTGTCAGGTCTTGTTTTAGGGATCATGGTCTGTGTTTGGAATCTTCCGTTGATTTTAGAGGCGGAAAAGTTTGAAGCAAAATCTGCATCAGAAAATTTGAATACAGGTCATACACATGTTCACTCCCATACCCATGGAGAACGCCATTCCCATACAAAAGTGGAATCCGCTTCTTCTGAAAAGATTGAGAGTGATAGTCTCTGGCAAAAAAGAAATTTAGGAACAATCATAGGTTCCGTTCTATTAGGAATTTCTTTTGGAGTTTTGGTTTCCCTTTGGATGGTATTTTTTCCTCCTAACGGCTTTTTAGAGAACCCTTCCCTATCCAAGGCGATCTACCTTAGTATCTTATTTGCAGTCGGTGGATTTCTAATCTTCTTTGGAATTCCATATTTAGGGCTTCCTCCCGAATTACCTGGGAGAGCCTCCGGAAGTTATGATTACCCGGAAAGACAGGCCTGGTGGTATCTTAGTGTTGGGTCCAGCTTGGTCGGTATTTTAGGATCTAGGATCCTTCTATCATATTTAAACATTCATAATTTGCTAAAATGGGCTTTTGCTTTAGTAATGGTCCTATTCTTTTCGGGACTTCCATTCTATATCGGTGTGCCTGATATTTCGGAAGATTTTGCGGCTCCAAAAGAATTAAGGAACCAATTCGAATATGTGACCTTGCTCACGAATCTGATCTTCTGGTATTTATTATCCTCTTTATTTTTCATATTCTGGAAACCAAAGCAGGTATTAGGATTCAAATGAAACCTAAAATTGCGGTTCTGGTGTTGGGTCATGGAAGTAGGGAAATAAATTCCAATCTTGAATTCGTTTCTCTGGTCGAGGCCTATTCCCTTACTCGTCCGGATCTGAAAATTTCACATGCTTATGTAGAACTTGCCAAACCCGATCTGGAAACTGCATTAAGAGAGCTTAGCAAAGAATATTCTAATATAATAATATTTCCTCTGTTTTTATACACTTCAGGTCATATCAAAAACGATGTTCCGATCGTTCTGGATCGAATTAAATCAGAGTTCCCAAGTCATTCTTTCAAAATGGCGAATAGTTTAGGAGTCCATTCTAAAATGGTATCCTTACTTAGAAACCGTGCAGAAGGATTTATACCTCTAAACAAAGAACAATCCTCTAAAACTGGAGTAATCATAGTAAACAGAGGCTCTTCTGATCCTGATGCGAATGGAGACTTCTATAAAACGGTTCGTTTATTCCAAGAAGGAAATCATTTCTCCTTTGTTCTTCCTTCCTTCATAGGGATCACCAGCCCTCTTCTTCTGGAAACTTTGGAGATGGCTTCCAAATTAAGACCGGAAAAACTTCTGGTGGTCCCCTACTTTTTATTCGGAGGACTATTGATCCAAAAAATTTCCTCCTTGGTCAAAAACTTTTCAGAAAAATTCCCTTGGATCAAAACGGAAATGTCCTCATATTTGGGACCGGATCCTGAATTAGTTTCAGTCATGGACGAAAGGATCCAAGATTGTATCTCCGGAAAACTTTCTCTTCCATGTGATACCTGCGAATACAGGGCTCAACTTCCGGGTCTTTCTAAAAAGGTAGGAGGACTTAAGGCTCTTCTTTGGAGCATCCGCCACCTGGAAACTCATAACCAAGCTGCTCCTCATCTATTTCCCCATCGTAATTTACAAAAACATATATTTGTTTGCGATAATATAGATTGTGCAAGCAAAGGAAGTTCGGCTTTAGTCGCTCGAATGAGATCTATCTTGAAATTACAAGGACGACATTTGGATTTTAAAATTTCCCGTTCTTCCTGTATGGGAAGATGCGGAGAAGGCCCCGTAGTGGTGGTCTATCCGGACGGAGTCTGGTATCAAAAAGTAAGTGTAGATGATGCAGAGGATCTTGTTTCAGAACATCTTCTACAAGATAGATTGGTTTCTCGTTTAGTCGATAATATTATGCAATAGGAATATAGTATGGCATGTCATGAAATTGCAGCTTTAAGATTAGGAATGATGAATGTTCTTGGGATAAAGGATGAATCCGTCATTCAACATGAAAAGAATGAAATAGGACCGGAAGCTTTGTCTTCTCCCGGACCGATCCAGTCTTTGACGAATGCGAATAATTTCGAGGATTTGATCCGATTTTTTGAAGCAAGTCTCGTAGAATTAGAACAAACAATTTCGAAGTTAGCTTCCGAAGATCCTAAAACAGGATATTATACTTCTCTTCTGATACTTACCAAAAAAGTGGAATTGGATCTGAAAAATTCCGCTAAGTCATTCCAAACCTTGTATCTGGATTTAGAAGAAATGCATGATTTCGTGCATGAGATCTATCCTTCTTAGGAGGAACATTGAGCCAAAAACTTCTCAAACTAATCCATAAAGAAAATATAAGCGCTTCTTCGGATATATACAGTTTTAAAAAATCGGACGGTTCTCCTTTTGAATTTGTAGGAGGACAATACGTTATCCTAAACGCCGGAATTGACGAAGACGGAAAAGTTATTAAAAGAGCTTATTCCATTTTATCGTCCGATTCTAAAACGGATTCTTTTCAGATCTGCGTAAAACGTTTAGGAACCGGCAAAGCATCTAGCATTCTCCCTGAATTAATATTAGGATCAGAATTAGAATATTCGGGTCCTTGGGGAAAATTTGTGGGAGATCCAATATGGCCTTCTCCAGGTTTTTCTTTGATCCTGGCAACGGATACTGGAATTACCTCTCTTGCAGGACTTCTTCTTTCCAAAAAATTCTCAGGCCGTTTGGACAGCACAATAGCAGTTTGGCTCAAAACAAAAGAGGAAGATTTTCTTTCGGAAAGTGAATTAGCAAAGATCCTCTCAGGAATTCCCAATCTTCCGAATATATTCCAGATCCCACCAATTTCCGATCAGAATAGAATTTCAAACGCATTAGAAATTTTGAAATCGATCTTAGGAGATTGTACCGTTCCCGAGAATGTATTTTTAAGCGGAGATGGAAATGTTTTAAGGGAAGTAAGATCCGAATTAGTTCGTTTAGGAACCTTAGAATCCAGGATCGGAATGGAAGCGTTCTTCAATACACAAAGAAATACTTCACCGGCCATAAGTCTCGGATAAATTTTAATGGCAACCAAGGAACTAAGAGAAGGATTTACCACCGGAGCATGCTCTGCTGCCGCGGCAAAAGCCGCCACCAGAGTCCTGATCTTAGGCCAAACCATTAAAGAAATTGAAACTACCCTTCCTAACAAAAGAAAAGTTACCTTCGAACTAAAACGTTGTGAGATCTCTGATGATAGTGCGGTTTGTAGTATTATCAAGGACGCAGGAGATGATCCGGATTGTACTCACGGTGCGGAATTAACTGCATTAGTAAAACTAAATCAAGAAAACAAAATTATATTAAAGGGTGGAGAAGGAGTAGCTGTAGTTACTAAAGCGGGACTCGGCTTAGAGATCGGAGAACCTGCTATCAATCCGGTCCCAAGAAAAAATATTACTGAAATGATATTAGAAGAACTGATAGGTTCCGCATTCTCAGGTGCGGAAGTTACGATCAGTGTCCCGGGTGGCCAAGAGATGGCCAAAAAAACAATGAATGAACGTCTGGGGCTCATCGGAGGGATCTCGATCTTAGGTACAACCGGGATCGTAAAACCGTATTCCACTGCAGCATATAAGGCAAGTGTAATACAGGCCATACAGGTCGCTAGAGAATACGGAGAACATAGTATTGTTTTAACTACGGGAGGAAAATCGGAAAAGTTCGCAATGGACCTTCTCCCGAACATGAATGAGATCTCATTTATACAAGTCGGTGACTTTATAGGAACCGGTATCAAGACCTCTATTAAAGAAGATATCCAGCATGTGATCATTGTAGGAATGATCGGAAAACTCTCCAAGATGGCCGACGGGGTCATGATGACCCATAGAGGAGGCTCTTCCGTAAATACAAAGATGCTCGCAAATATTGCAAGATCTTTGGAGATCCCCGAGGCGGTCTGCACTAACATAGAAGCGGCAAACACTGCAAGACATGTATTAGATATTTGTAAAGAATCCGGGCATTTTTATATCACTACCAGGATTTGTGAGATCGTCTCCGAAAATTGTTCAAAACATGGATTGGGCCAAAGAGTATCCACTTATATGGTGGATTTTGACGGAACACTATTAGGAAAGTTTGAAGCTCCCGAAGGCTGGGGAATCAAAGGAGAAGTGGAACAATGAACGATATGAGACAAATGACTTCCTTAGGAAGGGAAATCGAAAATAGCTCGTTTGCGATCATAGATGAAGAAGCGGGAAATCATTCTCATCCTCCCGGCGATTGGGAAGTTGTCAGACGGATTATACATGCCACTGCAGATTTTGAATATAGGGATCTGACTAAGATACATTCGAATGCAATAAGGGACGGGATCCAAGCATTAAAAAACGGATGCCCTATTATTTGCGATGTTCAGATGATCATTGCTGGATTAAACAATGAACGTTTAGATTCGTATGGCTGTAAAACTTATAGTTTTATTAGCGATCCGGAAGTAATCCAAAGAGCAAAAGAAAATAACTCCACAAGAGCAATAGAGTCCATGCGTAAGGCATCTAGTTTAGGACTCCTGAACGGAGCCGTAATCGCGATCGGAAATGCTCCCACTGCACTATTAGAGATAGTAAGACTTGTGCAAGAAGAAGGAATTCGTCCTTCTCTTGTGATCGGAGTTCCGGTTGGATTTGTTTCCGCTGCAGAATCTAAGGAAGCATTATTAGATATCAAATTCCAATCCGAATATTCCATCCCTTATATCCTTACGAGAGGAAGAAAAGGTGGAAGCACAATCGCTGTTTCCATCATACATGCACTTCTACTTCTTTCGACGGAGAAAAAATTTTGAAAGCGGTTACCGTTATAGGGATAGGAGACGATGGTTGCGTCGGACTCTCGAGTAAAGCAATGGGCGCTGTTGCAAGAGCAAGGATTCTCGCCGGAGGAGAAAGACATCTGGACTTCTTTCCTCAATTTGATGGAGAAAGGATCATCATCAAAAATGATGTAGTTAAAACTGCGGAGAAGATCGCTGAACTTTCTGCAGAGCATACGATATGTGTACTTGCCTCCGGAGATCCCCTGTTTTTCGGGATAGGAAATTTGATCTTAAAAAAAGTAGGAAGGGATCATGTTGAATTCATTCCGGCTCCAAGTTCGGTGCAAAATGCTTTTTCCAAAATTGGGGTTAAATGGGATGACGCTTCCTTTCTTTCTCTTCATGGAAGACCGATAGAAGGGTTCATTACAAAACTACAAAGTTTATCAAAGGTAGCCTGCCTTACTGACGAGACGAACTCTCCTGCCAATATAGCTAAATATTTATTACATTATTCTGAAATAGATTGGAAAGTATTCGTTTGCGAAAATTTAGGAGGAAAAGAGGAGAAGGTCCGTGAATTTGAACTGGAGACCTTAGCGGAAACCCCTAATATTTCCGATTTAAATGTACTTATCTTCATTAGAAAAGATCCGAATTGGAAACCTTCTCCAGTTCTCCCTTTTTTGGGAGAAGATGAATATGCGAAACGTCTTCCTAAAAAAGGGCTGATCACCAAAAAAGAAATCAGGATACTTTCTCTCTGCGCGTTGGAAATCCGACCAGACTCAGTGGTATGGGACATTGGAGCCGGCTCTGGAGCAGTTTCAATAGAAGCGGCCAGGATCGCAAGAGAAGGAAAAATATACGCCGTCGAAGTAGATTCGGAAGGAATCGAAATCTGCCAACAGAATATTCTCTCTCATAAAACGGATAATGTTTTTTTAATACATGGAAAAGCACCTCAGGCATTGGCCGACCTTCCCTCCCCAGATTGCGTATTCATAGGAGGGTCCAAGGGAAATATGAAAGAGATCATAGAGCTTTCCTGGAAAAGATTAAGCTCGGGCGGATGTTTAGTAGCGAATGCAATCACCTTGGATAATGTGTCCGAGGCTTACAAAACTTTCAAGGACATGGAACTAATCCCGGAAGTAAGCTTAATCAATATCTCCAGAGGCCAAAAACTCGCCGATTACCTCAGATACGAGGCATTAAACCCAATCCATATTTTTAAAATTAGGAAATCTTAATACATTTTATGAATGTAAAAACTAAATACGGAAAATTATACGGGGTCGGAGTTGGCCCTGGGGCAACCGACCTAATCACTCTCAGAGCGGTCAATGTACTCAACACAGTCCCAGTGCTTGCCATTCCAAAAAGTAGTGAGTCACTTCCCTCTTTTTCTTGGAGAGTTTGTTCCCCAGTAGTTCAGGAAAATGAAACACAAGAGAAATTATTTTTACATTTTCCGATGACCAAAGATCCGAATATACTTATCCCGGCTTGGGATAAGGCATTCAAAGAAATAGGTCTTCGATTGGAAAAAGGTTTGGATGTTGCATTCATCACACAAGGAGATCCTTCCGTATATAGCTCCTGGAGTTATCTATTAGATGAGGCACCGGAAAGATGGCCTGGTATCGAGATAGAAATTGTTCCGGCCGTTTCTTCTATTACCGCTATCCCAGCAAGTTTACTTACTCCTCTTGCAGACGGAAGAGAAAGATTCTGCGTTCTTCCTGCAACCTACGGTTTAGAGGATTTAGAAAAACTGATCCAAGATTTTGACACTATCGTTCTCACAAAGGTAGGACAAGTAGTTCCGGAATTAATCAGAATATTAAAAGAGCAGAATATTCTAGAAAATGCAACCTATGTTTCTTACGGAACGACCGACCGCCAAAGGATCGTAAAAGATATAGAATCCATCAAGAATGAAACTTGCGATTATTTCTCTATGGTTGTCATTTCCATCAGAAGACGAAAAGGAGTTCTAAGGGGGATTTCGGATGATTCAGAGTAGAAAACCCTACGCAATCTATGTAATCACCAAACATGGTTTAAAAACGGGAACAGAATTATTTCATTCTCTAAAAGGAGCGGATATATTCGTTTCTCCCAAATTTATCTCGGAAGCTCCTAAAGAATCCAAACTTTTAAGTCTTCCTATGGAACCTACACTTAGGGAAACTTTTATGGAGTACGATTGCCATATTTATGTGATCAGTGTAGGTGCAGTAGTTCGGATGATCTCTCCACTTTTGGTCAGTAAAAAAACGGACCCGGCAGTTCTTTGTATAGATGATCAAGCAAAGTTCACTATCTGCGTTTTGTCCGGCCATGTTGGAAGAGGCAATTTTTTTACTCAGAAAATTTCCGATCTTTTGGAAAATATTCCGGTAATCACAACAGCTTCCGACGTTTCAGGAACTTTGACTGTAGATATTTTGGGCAGAGAGTTAGGCTGGAGTTTAGAGGACCAAGACAGAAATGTAACCAGGGCTTGCGCAGCAGTAGTAAATGAAACAAAGGTTTTGTTCGTACAAGAAACTGGTGAACCGAGTTTTTGGCCCTTAGAAAAAGATCTGCCCAAGGGTGTAGAATATTCTATTAATTTAAAGAATGTAGATCCTAAAGATTATGAAATCCTTTTGATCTCGAGCGATAGAACGGACATTAAAACAAAAACTCCGGAAATATATTCGAATTCCGTGATCTACAGGCCAAAATCCCTGATTTTAGGCTTAGGTTGTGATAAAGGAATTCCAAAAGAAGTAGTAGAGAACGGGATTATAAAAGTATTAAAAGAATATAATCTATCTATTGAATGCATAAAATCTATTGCCAGCGTAGATGCTAAAAAAGAAGAACCTGCGTTTTTGGAAGTTTCAAAAAAATACGGCTGGGATTTTATAACCTTCTCCGCTGAAAAATTGGACCAGGTGGATGGAATTTCAGAAATTTCTAAAGCGGCGTCTGAATATGTCGGAACTCGCTCGGTAAGCGAAGCCTCCGCACTTCTTCTTTCCGGATCAGATAAATTACTCGTTACTAAACAGAAATATAAAGAAACGGAAGGTGGAAAAAATCTAACGGTTGCAGTTTCAAGAATACCGTTTGAAACCAGATCAGAAATCCGCGCTGAAAGTTTGGAGAAAGTATGAACGAAACTCCAAAAGGAAAATTGAATATTGTAGGAATAGGTCCGGGAAACGATTCACATATTACTCCTGCGGCATTATCCGCTATCAAAGAAGCCGATTCCATAATAGGATACACAACTTATATCAATTTAGTAAAACATCATCTAAGCGGAAAACAAGTCACTCGAACAGGAATGACAGAAGAGATCACTCGTGCACAAACAGCTGTAGAGTCGGCAAAGTCAGGACAAACCGTAACATTAATCTCTTCCGGAGATGCAGGCGTGTACGGAATGGCAGGTCTTGTATTTGAAGTTCTAAGAAAGACAGGCTGGAAAAAAGGAGACTCTCCTGAGATCAAAATGATCCCGGGAATAAGTGCCGATAGCTCCTGTGGTTCACTTGTAGGTGCTCCGATGGTGCATGATTCAGCAAGAATTTCACTTTCCGATCTTTTGACTCCTTGGACCGTGATCGAAAATCGTATCGAGTCAGCTGCCAAGGGTGATTTCGTAATCAATCTATACAATCCGGCCTCCGGCAGAAGACAAAGACAGATCGTAGAAGCTGCTCGTATTATCAAAAAATACAGATCTGGTAGCACTCCGGTAGCACTGGTCAAGAGCGCATACCGTAGGCAAGAGAATGTTCAGTTTTCGGATCTGGATCATTTTTTGGAATTCGAGATCGGAATGAATACTACGGTTATTATAGGTTCTTCTCAATCTTTCGTATATGAAGGATTTTTCGTAACTCCGAGAGGATACGGAAATAAATACTCTTTAGAAGATGGATCATTGAAACCAGGACAAAATAGAGCCGTTTCTCTAAGAACGGAAAACGACCTGGCCAGCAGAATACCGAAAGAATCACCTTCTCCTAATTTAAATATCACTAATATACAAGGTGCGTTCGTTAAAACAAGCACCACAGTTTTCGAGCAAGAAAAAGAAGAATTAGTCGAGCACCTGGACTCCTCCGTTTCTACGGCACTAAAGGTTTTGCAATTTTTAGATACAACGCATCAAAAAAAAGATACTCAGATCCCGGAATTAAGATCCGAAGAAAAAATCCAACAACTAGGACGTATAGGCGGATCTATTCTTTACCAAAATGATAAGAACTATTATCTGATTGGAAAATTAAAAAGACCTACCGACCTGGAAATATTCGGTTTTTATAATCCAACCGAACAAGATCAAAAATGGGTACGACTAAACATTAAAGATCATTCTACCCTTTCTCGAAATCAATTCGATGTTCTGATCTCTTTCCCCTCGGAAGGTTCTCCGGAAGAAATTTATGATCTATTTTCCATTTATCGGAATTCATCCATTAGCGAAAGGCTTTGGAATTACGTATTGGATAATAGTAAAAAGACCATCTGGGAAAATAAGAAATATGCGGATGCAAGATGGTTGGGGCATTCTCCCAAACAAGTTTGGTCCTCTTTCAGGGAAAATATTTTAAAATGCGATTGAGAGTAATATTATGAAAGTATATATTATTGGCGCTGGGCCGGGAGATCCTGATCTAATAACTATCAAAGGTGCGAGACTTGTAGAAACCTGTCCTATCGTTCTTTATACCGGTTCTCTCGTACCACAAAGAGTGATAGAAAGAGCCGCATCGACGGCAACAGTATTAGATTCATCTAAAATGACCTTGGAAGATATCATTTCTATCTTAGAGGAAGCTAAGAAGAAGGACCAGGATGTTGCGAGAGTCCATACAGGAGACCCGTCTATTTTCGGGTCCACTGCCGAACAGATGAGAAAAATGGATGAATTAGGAATTCCCTACGAAATAGTCCCGGGAGTCTCCTCGTTTACAGCAGCTGCGGCGATGCTTGGTAAAGAACTCACTCTTCCTGAAGTTTCTCAATCAGTAGTGATTACAAGGGCAGAAGGAAGGACTCCTATGCCGGAAAAAGAAAAATTAGAAACTTTCGCTTCCACTGGAGCCACCCTAGTATTCTTTTTAAGTGTTTTACATATTCGTAAAATTACAGAAGAACTTATTCCTCATTATGGCAAGGATTGCCCTGTATCCGTCGTGCAAAAGGCAACTTGGCCGGAGCAAAAAATAGTAACAGGGACCTTAGAAACTATAGTATCTAAGGTGAAAGAAGAAAAGATCACTGCAACCGCGATCATCTTCGTAGGAAAAGTATTAGACTGCCACGATTTTGCGGATTCCAGACTTTATGCTTCCGACTTCTCCCATAAATTCAGAAAGGCAAACAAGAAAGAAATTACTCGGAAAGCGCATGAATCCCTCTCCTGAAAAAAAAGGACTCATCTTAGTATTTACCGGCCCCGGAAAAGGAAAAACCACTGCTGCTCTCGGAATTCTATTCAGAGCATTAGGAAGGGGAATGAAATGTGGAGTCGTTCAATTTTTAAAAGGAAAATGGGAAACCGGAGAGAGAAAATTCGCCAAAACAATTGCGGATCTGGACTTTCATGTAATGGGATTAGGATTCACTTGGGAAAGTGACGATCTGGACCGGGATAAAAAAGCGGCAAGATTAGCTTGGGAAAAATCATGCGAAATGATATTTTCAGAAAATTATAAAATACTCATATTCGATGAAATTACTTATGCGTTCCATTATGGATGGCTTACTCCGGAGGAAGTTTCGGAGGTCTTATCCAAAAAACCGGCAGACCTACATATTATTCTCACAGGAAGGAACTGTCCTAATCTTTTAACGGATATGGCGGATTTAGTTACTCATATAGAATCTCCGAAACATCCTTATAAAAACGGGATCCCCGCCCAGATCGGGATAGATTATTAAAAAAATATGATACAAGAGATCAAAATACCTAGAATACTGATCTCCGGAACAGGAAGTGGTACGGGAAAGACCACATTTACAATAGCACTTACCAAGGCATTACAAGCTAAAGGTCTAAAAGTTTCTGTATTCAAATGTGGACCGGACTATCTAGATCCAGGCTATCATTCTTTCGTTACAGGTAAAACCTGCCAAAATCTGGATGGATGGCTGATGGGAAAAGAATCCGTAATTTCCAGTTTTGTAAGCGCAAGCCAGGGATCGGACATTTCCATCATAGAAGGAGTGATGGGATTATTCGATGGCCATTCACCCAATTCAGAAACAGGCTCTACTGCCGAAATTGCTAAATGGTTAGAAGTCCCCACAATAATATTGATAGATGCATCGGGAATGGCGGCGACTTTTTCAGCAATTGCTTCCGGTATCAAAAATTACGATCCTCAAGTTCCCATCCAAGGTTTTGTTGCAAATTTTATAGGAAGTAAAAGCCATCTTTCCATTATAGAAACTGCAAGTATTCCTTTACCTGTTTTAGGTGGATTTCCGAAATCCAATGATTATTCCTTTCCTGAAAGACATTTGGGACTTCGCACTGCCGGTCCGGATATTTTAACCGAAGAAAAACTTTCTTATTGGCAAAATTTATCGGAAGAGTGGCTGGATCTAAATAAAATTTTAGAAATTGCAAATTCTGCTCCCCCACTTATAGCGAAAGAATTAGTCGAGACTCAAACAAAGACGAAAGATTGTAAAATCGGAGTCGCCTACGATGAAGCATTTCATTTTTATTATGAAGAAAATTTTAAAAAATTGAGAGAAGAAGGAGCAGAACTCGTCTTTTTCTCTCCACTAAAAGATACTAAACTCCCGGAAGTAGATGGATTATACTTTGGAGGAGGATATCCGGAACTATTCGCAGATCCTTTATCGAAAAATAAAGGCCTAATACAAGAGATCAAAAATTTCGCAAATTCGGAAAGACCTATATATGCAGAATGCGGAGGACTGATGTATCTTTCCTCGGAGATCCAAACGTTAGAAGAGAAAAGTTTCCCCATGGTAGGACTTATTCCTGGCAAAGCGATCATGGGCCCTAAACTCAAAAGTTTAGGTTATGTAGAAGTTCATACCGAAAAAAGGACCATCCTGGGGGAAGCCGGCATCCGATTTAGAGGACATCAATTCAGATATTCCGACCTCATCTTAGAAAACGAAGATGAGTCATTATTCTCCTATCATATCAGAAAGCGAAAATCGGAACAAACAACTAAAGAAGGTTATACCGTTTCAAATGTTTTAGCAAGTTATGTGCATGCGCATTGGGCATCAAATCCTGAAATACCGAAAAACTTTATAGCTTCTTGTAGGAGATTTAAAGTTTGAACTTTTTTCAAAAAGATCAAATCAGAGTTTCCGAAACTTGGCTGGAACTCCAACTTTCGCAACCCCACTCTTCTTTAAGCTGGGCAGTGGTGGGAGGAGGATATTTAACCACGAATAAAGTCTACTGGTTGAAAGTCTCCAATTCCGACTTAAGCCCTGAGATACTTCCGGAAGAATTTTATAGAAACTGTTTAGTAGATAAGGGAGAAAAAGAAGAAGTTTTAGGCTTTATGACAAGTGCTTCTCTTTTAAATTATTCTGTAGCCGAAAAAAGTATGGATAATTTACACGTTAGATCCATCGCAACCGTTGGTTTAGGAAATGCAGTTAGAGTCGGAGATCCTCCAAAACAAAATAAAAAAATAGGAACAATCAACTTACTCGTCCAAACTTCCGAAACAATCACCTTTTCAGCATGTATTGAGGCAATCTCTATAGCGTCCGAGGCAAGGACCTTAGCTGTTTTAGAATCGGAGATCTTGTTACATGGCGAAAACAAACCCGCTACTGGTACAGGCACGGACTGTATCGGGATAATCTCTCCTATTTCAACGAATGGATTAGATTATGTGGGAAAACATACAGTCTTGGGGCATCTGATCGGAGCCGCCTCTTACGAAGCAGTCAAACTAGGCATCCTTAAATGGAAAAAAACCAGAAACCAACTGCTTTCGGAACATGGGATACACGTAAATATATGAAAAAATCATTATGTTTACTTAGGCATCCAAGCATTCCTTCAGAATATGGAGGAAAATATTTGGGAAGAAAAGAAGTCTCTCTCTCCGAAGAAGGGGTCCAAGAAATAGAAAAAATTAAAGTAAAAGTCCAAGAGAAATTCTTGAATGGAAAAGTATATTTAAGCCCAAGCATTCAATGTAAAGAAACTTTTCACACATTAGGATTTCCTAAAGAGATCCATCCTGAACTAAGGGATGAATTACAAGAATTGGATTTTGGGAATTGGGAAGGCAGATCTTTTTCAGAGTTAGCTGAAATAAATTTAGAAGGTTTAAAAAAGTTCGCGAATTTTTCTTCTTCTTTCAGATTTCCGAATGGAGAAAGTTTGAATGAATTCCAGAGGAGAACGGAAATATTCAAAGAACATATTCTCTCCTCACCGGATCGTTACATTTTTATTTTAAGTCATGGAGGAATTCTCTCCAGTTTGCTTTGTTCCTTTTTAGGACTCCCGTATTCTTTCTATACAAAGTTCAAAATTTCTCCTTCTACACTTATTTACTTAGATATATTTCATAATGGCCAAGCAGTCTTAACTGATCTTATTAGAATTCCTGGTATAAGGAGATCGGAATGGCCAGGATAATTTTAGTGACCGGAGGATGTAGAAGTGGAAAAAGCAGATTCGCATTAGAAAAGGCGAATTCTCTAGTAGGAGAAAAATTCTTTTTAGCCACCTGCCCTCGCATAGATTCCGAAATGGATGCAAGGATACAAAGACACCGGCAAGAAAGAATAGATTGGAACACGATAGAGGAAGAATTGGAACTTTCCTCTCTATTTGATTCCATCCCTTCAGGATCTATTGTGCTTCTGGATTGCCTAAGTCTTTGGATCAATAATTTGATGTTTGATGCGAATAATAAAAACCTAAATCTTACTCAAGAACAGATCAACATGACTTGTTTAAATTTAGGAAAACATATCTTGGATTCAAAAGCAAAAAATGTATTTATAGTCACCAATGAAGTCGGAATGGGTCTCGTTCCGGAAAATAAAGAAGGCAGATTGTATAGAGATCTATTAGGGATCTGCAACCAAACATTTGCATCTATCGCAAATGAAGTGTATTTTTTAGTGAGCGGCATACCGATCCGAATCAAAACTTCTACGGATAATAACTTATGAAATCGGATCATATAAGTCCCCATGGAGGAAATTTATTCAGGATGGCGAACATTGCCGGGGTTGATCCTGCAGAAATTCTGGATTTCTCCTCTAACCTAAATCCTCTAGGTTTTCCGGATTGGGTCCGCCCATTGATCCATTCACGGATCAGCGACCTGATACATTATCCGGATCCGAATTACACAAAGGTGAGAATCTCTTTAGAGAAACATTGGAATATTCCAAAAGAAGAAATTGTTTTTGGAAATGGTGCCTCGGAGTTAATCAATATTCTTCCTAAGATAAAAAATTTCGATCTGGGAGTAATCGTCCAACCTTCTTATATCGATTATCAAAAAAGTCTAAAATTAGCCGGGTTACAGATCCAGGAAATACATCTCCAAAAAGGATCCAACTTTGAATTAAATTATGATGAGCTCATCCAAATTTTAGAAAAAAATCCTGAAAAACAAATTTTAGTCCTATTAGGACATCCAAACAATCCCACAGGAAAATTATTAAATAGAGAAAAGATCCTAAAAATCGCTTCCGATCATAAAAATTCGTTTTTTGTAATAGATGAATCTTTTATAGATTTTTGTCCGGGAGATATTTCATTTCGAAATTTTAGATCCGAAAATCTGGCAGTACTTTGGTCTTTGACTAAAATTTTAGCTCTTCCCGGACTTAGGATAGGAGTTTTGTTAACGGATCCCAAGGTTGCCTCCAAAATTTCGGAACTTCTTCCTAGTTGGTCCTTAAATAGTTTAAGCGCTTCCATTCTGGAAAAATTCGGTGAAGACCAGAAATTTCTATTAGAAACCAAAGAAAAAATCACTGAGTGGAAGAACATATTTAAAAAGGACCTGGAAAATTTGGAAATTTTCCGGATCTATGATACAGATACGAATTTTATTCTTCTGGAATTTTCGGATCCAAAAAGGGATATTTCGGAATTAGAGTACCTTCTTCTTAAAGAATTCAAGATCGGAGTTAGAAACTGCGGTAATTTTAGTGGATTAGAAAATAATTATATAAGGATTTCAATCAAAACTCCTGAAGAAAATGAAAGGTTTATACAAACATTCCGCTCCATATTTAAAAAAAATCCAAAACCTTCTAAAATAAAAAAAACAAAACCTGCACTTATGCTCCAAGGTACGGCTTCCAACGTAGGTAAAAGTATATTGGCAACCGCGTTCTGCAGGATCTTTACCCAGGATGGATTTAAAGTAGCACCTTTCAAATCTCAAAACATGGCATTAAACTCTTTTGTGACTTACGAAGGTGCAGAGATAGGAAGAGCACAGGCATTACAAGCCCAAGCATGTAAGATCAGGGCGGATTATAGAATGAACCCTATCCTTCTCAAACCATCCAGTGAAAAAGATTCCCAAGTTATACTAAACGGAAAACCGGTCGAGGCGATGGATTTCAGGGATTATATGAAATTCAAGTTAAGTGCATTTGACGAGGTAAAAAAATCATACAGTTCACTTTCTGAAGAATTCGATATGGTGGTTTTAGAAGGAGCCGGAGGAGTTTCTGAAGTCAATTTAAAAGATAAAGATATTGTAAACATGAGAATGGCGGAATATGCCAAGGCAAAAGTATTATTAGTCGGTAATATAGATCATGGAGGAGTATTCGGCTCATTTGTGGGTGCCATGGAAACTATGTCAGAATGGGAAAGAAAACTAGTTTCAGGTTTCCTGATCAATCGGTTCAGAGGAATAAAAAGTTTACTCGATCCAGGGATCAAATATTTAGAAGAAACTACTCGCAAGAACGTATTTGGAATTGTGCCATTTCTAAACAATCTAAGACTACCTGAAGAAGATTCTCTAGAATTCAAATCAGGCAGTTTAAATGATACCTCCCCACTGGGAGACAGAGTTGATATAGTCCTAATCGACACACCCAGGATCTCAAATCATACAGATCTGGATTCTCTAAGAATAGAACCAGATGTTAGAGTCAGGATTGCCCAGAGAAAAGACGAAATCGGGAACCCGGATGTTTTAATCCTCCCTGGAAGTAAAAATGTGATCACAGATCTGACTTACCTGAAAGAATCAGGAATTTCAGAAACTATTTTAAATTTTCATAAAGAAGGAAAAGTGGAAATTATAGGGATTTGCGGAGGATACCAGATGTTAGGAGAATCCGTCCACGATCCATTCCAAATAGAAAGTAATCTTGGCTCTGCGAAAGGTTTAAATCTGATCGGAGTCAAAACAGTTTTAGAAAAAGAAAAATTACTGAAACAAACCGAAGGTATCCATCTTCTGTCCGGAAAAAAAGTATCCGGTTATGAAATTCATCACGGAAATACGAAAGAAATTTATGCAAAATCCATATTTCAAAATATCTCCGGAGAAAGTTTAGGGCACCAAGGGATTTCGGAAAAAGTTTGGGGAACCTATTTGCATGGAGTATTCGACGAAGACGAGTTTAGAAGAAGTTTTTTAGATAAGATCCGAACCAGAAAAGGAATGAAACCTTTAGTGAACATCCAAGCTAAATATGAATTAGAAACTAATTTAGATCGTTTAGCAGAAGAAGTTAGAAATTCAGTGAATATGAATCGGATTTATAGGATTCTGGGATTAGCATGAATTCCATTTGGATCCTTCCTGCTTCTATACTTCTGGATCTCGGTTTTGGAGACCCCCAAGGTTTTCCGCATCCTGTCAGACTTATTGGCAAGTTTGCAAGATTTATGGAGAAGATTACCAGAAAGTATATATTTTCGGAAAAATTTGCGGGAATAATAACTTCCTTTTCAGTATATTCCATTTCTTTTATATTCCCTTGGGTAATTATTGAATTCTCTCGTTATCTTCATCCTTTTTTAGCAGAACTCACATCCGCATTTATTATATATACCAGTATTGCATTAAAAGACCTTTTGGACCATAGTAAGGACGTATACTCCGCACTCCATGAAAATGATCTGGAAAAAGCAAGACTTATGGTAGGCAGGATCGTAGGTAGAGATACTGCAAATTTAGAAGAACCTGAGATAGTCAGAGCAGGTTTAGAAAGTGTAGGAGAAAGCCTGGTAGACGGGATCACTGCCCCGCTTTTTTTTGCAGCATTGGGAGGACCTTGTCTTGCTATGTTCTATCGTTCAATCAATACACTGGACTCACTCTTCGGCTATAAAAACGAAATTTATCTGAAATTTGGATGGGCCTCTGCCAGAATGGATGATCTTGCAAATTATATTCCAGCAAGACTAACTGCTCCTATACTTTGTATTTCTTCCGCTATTTTAGGTTTTTATCCATTAAGATCCCTTAAAATACTGATCAGAGACGGGAAAAAACATCCAAGTCCTAATTCAGGACTTTGTGAGGCAGCCTTAGCTGGAGCTTTAAAAATACAATTAGGTGGAAGAAATTATTACTCAGGAATCCCAAGTGAAAAACCAAAATTAGGAGATCCGGATCGTAAATTGGTGCCGAATCTGATCTTAGACGCAAACAGGATTATATTTTTGACCTCAATTCTTTCTTCCGTCTTGTTTTTAGGCCTCGGACAAGTAATTCATTTGATAATTGGGGCCTTCTTCCAATCTTAAACTTCCTCTATGAATCAAAAAGAATATCAACTTTTCCTAATCCGACATGGAGAAACGGTATGGAACAAAGAAAGAAGATTACAAGGGCAGACCGATACTCCACTCTCGGAGTTCGGCAAAGAACAAGCTTCTAAATTAGCCGAAAAATTAAAGAATAAAAAAATAGAACTTATCTTTAGCAGCGATTTAAAAAGAGCAAAAGAAACATCAGAACAAATCTCTCATCAATTAGGAATAAAGATCATATATCACCCTGGGCTCAGAGAGATTCATTTAGGAGAAGCGCAAGGAATTTTAGAATCGGATCTTCCTAATAAATTCGGAGAGGAATCTTATTCCGCCTGGAAGAGTTCTGAAAAAGTGTACGACCAATTCAGATTTCCAGGAGGAGAAAGTAAATCGGAAGCTGAACTGAGAATTATAGAATCTATATTAAATTTATTGAAACTACATAGAAAAAATAATATTGCGATCTGTAGTCACGGATTCGTTCTTTCCAGATTTTATGAACATTTTTCACTGAAAAAATTTTCACACTCTAAACTAGGAAATTGTGAAGTGATAGAATTATCTATTCCACTAGAGATTCCGGAAAAAATTATAGGTAAGTAAAATAAATTAGAACGTCCTTTTTTAAATCTTATGAAACTTTTTTCATTGAATAATATGTGAAGGTTCAAAAGATCGTCTTAACTTTCAGGATGAAGTTGGGTGTAACTCCCACGCTGACCCGCAACTGTGATCGGAATAGATCGTAAAGATTTTATCTTTTTGTTCTAATTCCGCAAGCCAGATCTCCCTGCAGACTTAAACCTCGAGGATAGGTAAGTTTGCATTCTCGCCAAGCACGTCCGTGCATCCGCGAAGGGCCCCGGAAGTTAAAAATCGGGGCTCCCGCAAACAAGGGTAAATTCCTAATTGTGTACATTAGAATATCTATATATTCTTATTTTGACATAAATTAGACTAACATTTGTTAGTTTATCTTAGTTTCGGAAGTTTTCCAAAGAAAACGGACGAAAACATGAGGCAAAACATCCTTCGGATTGCCGGTATAGGCATATCCTTATCGTACTTTCTATGTGCGATCTTCTCTCCTATCCTATCTCAGGACCAGGAAACAAAACCGACTAACGGAAAAGAAAGAACGGAAGCCGAAAAATTAGAGCTTAAAAAAAAGATCTCCGAATACAAACCTGATGCAATCGTAATCAGAGATAGAAGATCCAATTTGATCGGGATAGCATCCTCTGCAAGTGAAGGTGTTGTTGGCCCCGACCAGATCAAAACAAGACCAATTATGAGACAGGGAGAAGTTGCCGAGTTAATCCCAGGTGTGATAGTAACTCAACATAGTGGTGGAGGTAAAGCGAACCAATTCTTTCTAAGAGGTTTCAATTTGGACCATGGGACCGACCTGGCTTCCAATGTGGATGGGATGCCTGTAAATAATGTTAGTCATGCTCATGGGCAAGGTTATACGGATCTGAATTTTCTTATCCCGGAACTTGTGGAGCAAATGCAATATAAGAAAGGTGTCTATTATGCAGACCAAGGAGATTTTGCTTCCGCAGGTGCATTCAATATTTCTTATTATAAAAGTTTGGCGAAAGGGATCGCGAATATAGAAGGTGGAACCTTAGGTTATGCGAGGACTCTGATCGCAAAATCCCATAAAATAGGTCCGGGAGATCTTTTGTATGCGTTCGAGGCTTCTCATAATGACGGACCTTGGGTAATTTCGGATAACTTCAGAAGAGTGAATGGTGTTACAAGTTATTCCGTAGGAGACAAACAGAAAGGATTCAGCATCAGTCTCATGGGATATAAAGGTAGTTGGCATTCTACTGGTCAGGCTCCCAAAAGGGCTCTTAGAATGGGTGATTCCTGGTTGGATCCGGATTCAGGCTTAAGCCGATTCGAAAGTGTGGATCACAACGATGGTGGATGGTCTAATAGAGCCAGCATCAATTTCGAAGCACATCGTTTAGAAAAAGGATATGAGGCAAAAACTCAATTTTACGGAATATATTACGATTTACGATTATTCTCCAACTTCACTTATTATTTGGACGATCCAGTAAGAGGTGACCAACACGAACAGGCGGATCGTAGAACGATTGCCGGGAGTAAATCCAGTTATAAGGATATCAGTGAATTTTGGGGAATCCGTATGGAAAATACGATCGGGCTACAAATCAGAAGGGATTATATCCAAAACGGTCTTTTTCATACTGAAAAAAGAGCAAGGTTAGAAACGGTCAGAGAAGACGGAATTATACAATTAAGTTCCGGGATTTATTATGAAAACAAGATACAATGGTCCAAAAAATTCAGAACTGTTTTCGGCCTAAGAGGCGATTATTATAAGTTTAGCGTAGATGATTGGGGAACGAAAGAAAGATCAGACAGAAATGCGAGACTTTATAGCCCGAAAGGAAGTATCATCATCGGGCCTTGGGTTAAAACGGAATTTTATATAAGCGGGGGATACGGATTCCATAGTAACGACGCAAGAGGTGTGGTTCAAAAAACAGATCCAGCAGATCCGTTAGTCCAAACAAGAGGAGGAGAAGTCGGACTTAGAACCGAACCCGTCCATGGTTGGCAATCCACGTTCTCAGTTTGGCAATTGGATATGAATTCTGAACTTCTATTTACAGGAGATAATGGAACAACGGAAGCGAGTAGACCAAGCACCAGAAAAGGATTCGAATGGGCCAATTATTATTCTTATAATTCTTGGCTGATGATAGACGCAGACTTTGCCACTTCCAGATCCAGGTTCAGAGACGATGATCCGTCAGGAAATTATATCCCGGGGTCCATTCGTAACACATTAGCATCAGGAATCACATTAAAAAACACTGATGGTATTTTCGGGTCCCTTAGAGTCAGGTATTTCGGAAATCGTTCTTTAATAGAAGATAATTCCGTTCGCTCCCCTTCGACAACTACAGTGAATCTTCAGTTAGGAAAGAATTTTGGGGAAGACCTGAGTATCGTTTTCGAAGTATTCAATTTATTGAATGCTCATGTAAGTGATATAGATTATTATTATGCTTCCAGATTAAAGAACGAAGTAGTCGGTCCTAATGAAGGAGGATATAATGATATTCATACCCACCCTGCTCAACCTAGGTCGGTACGACTTTCTATGAGAGCTTCCTTTTAGGATCTATTTTTTGACGTAGTCCCGTATTACCAAAATACGATCTACGTCCACTTCCTTATTTTTAGGAACGGACTTAGTAAACGTAAACACTTCAGTACTGAGTCCGTTCTTAGAAAGTAAAAGTCCATGAGAAGGAACCGTCTCTAACGGGATTTTTTCCGCAAAATGACTATCCAACTCGAAACTTTCCATATCTGGAATGTTTTTCATACTCAAAACATCTCCGATAGGTTTTCCTATTGCGTCCGATTCCAACCAACCAGTAAGTTTCTCCGCAGATAAATTCATAAAAGAAATCTGCCCCTTAGAATCAAAGGCAATCACTCCTTCCTGCATATTCCGAAGCTCAGTAGAGACAAGTCTCGCCTTCTCCATTAACTCCTTCTCCACTTCGTGTTTGTAAAGAATAAGCTCGATGACTATCTGCAATTCCCTCGTTTGAAACGGTTTCAGAATATATGCATTCGGTTCCGTTAATTTAGCTCTTGTTAAAGTCTGCGAATCGGAAGAAGCGGTAATATAAACGATTGGAACATCTAAAAACTTTCGGATCCTTTTGGCAGCGTCTATCCCGTCCAAATACCCATTTGCAAGAACTATATCTATTAGGATTAGATCGGGCTGAAGAGCAATTGCCTGTTTGACCGCAGTTTCTCCCGTATTTGCGATGCTAGGCTCCGGATATCCCATCCTTATCAGTCTATGACGGATATCCTGGGCCACAAGCCCTTCGTCCTCTACGATTAAAATTCTGGTATCCCTCATTTCATCTTCCTAAATATTCTAATATCAAAAAATATGAATATTATAATTCATAAAATTAGATTAGACACCCGCCTCTTCCGAGGATTTTTTTATAAGATCTTTTACCCCATGGAGTATGGCGGACATATTCCTTCTTTCCCTTTTTCTTTTTTTATCCAACCCATGTTTATTCAAAGCGATCTCTATCGCTATTTGTAATTCTTTTGTCTGAAAAGGTTTCAACAGATATCCATAAGGCCTCGTGGGTTTACTACGAAGAAGAGTGGATTCATCCGCGTAAGCTGTAAGATAGATCACCGGCAGATCCATTTTATCCAAAATTTCCTGGACTGTCTCTATTCCATCGTAATTTCCTCTGGATAACATGATATCCATGAGTAGAAGGTCCGGTTTATCTAAATAAACTTTTCTTAATGCTTCGTTCCCCGTAGAAGCTATACTTACAAAATCATATCCAAGATCCGACAATTTATGAAGTATATCTTTGGCTACGATACTCTCGTCTTCTACGATCAATATTTTTGCTTCGCTGGAGATCATTTTCGGACTCGGCTCCTTTCTCGAAAGACCAATGTGAACTTAGTCCCTTTGCTCCGATCCAAGATCAAACTTCCATCTATTTGCTGGGTCAAAGTATTGACCAATTGTAAACCCAAAGAATCGGTTTGTCGATAGTCAATTTCTTCCGGAAACCCTACCCCGTCATCTTCCACAGTTAAAGAATACTCTTCGTATTTAGATATAATAGAGATTTGGATTGTCCCTTCATCTCTGTCCCTAAATCCGTATTTTAATGAATTTGTGACAAGTTCCGTTACAATTAACCCGCAATGGATCGCAGTATCTAATGTTAAATGAACAGATTCCGCATGTATTTCGAATTTGATCCTGGAATTTACTCTATAAGTCCTTAGAAGATTGGTAACCAAACTGTTCAGATATTCCTGGAAGTCAGTATGGGCCAGGTCCTCATTTTGGTATAATAACTCGTGAATCAAAGCTATAGATTTGATCCTAGATTGGCAATCTTGGAACATTTCTAAAGATTTACGATCCGTTATATAGTTTCCTTGAAGACTTAGGATACTGGAAACGATCTGAAGATTATTCTTAACCCTATGATGTATCTCCCTAAGCAGAACTTCCTTTTCCTTTAAGGAAGCAGTTAATGCTTCTTCTGCTTTTTTCCTTTCCGCGATTTCAGTCATTAGCTCGTTATTAACTCTATGCAGCTCGAAAGTCCTTTCTTCTACACGTATCTCTAACTCGTCATGGCTTTGTCTCAGAAGTTCTTCTTGGATCCTTAATATTTTGTTTTTCTTATGTAGGTCTACAAATACCGCCGCCTTAGATCTTAGGATCTCCGGCGCTGTAGGTTTTACTAAGAAGTCCACTGCCCCCAAAGAATATCCTTTGAACATTCCGGTTTCGTTATTTGCATAAGCAGTAAGAAAGATGATCGGGATCTTGGCGCATTTTTCCCTTTGTCGGATCAATGCCGCCGCTTCGAATCCGTCCATTCCGGGCATTCTCACGTCCATGAATATCAATGCGACTTCGTCCGGTTCATCTAAAAGTGCCTTTAATGCTGCTTCTCCAGAACCCGCTTTGATCAAATTTAATTCGGGGCTTTTAAGAATATGCTCCATTACTTGCAGATTATCCGCATGATCATCCACTAATAAAATACTCACTTTCATTGGTTGTTCCATATCTTCTACCTGCACAACAACACCCGAAGTAAAGAAAGCAAATGGTCCACACTTACCGGCTTGGTTATATATTCGGTCGCACCGGCTTCTATACATTTTTCCCGATCCCCTTTCATCGCCTTAGCTGTAAGCGCTAAAATAGGGAGATTTGTAAATTCGACTTTTGAACGGATCACTTTCATTGCCTCGTATCCATCCATATCCGGCATCATCACATCCATAAGAACGATCTCTATATCCGGATTTTTTTCCAAAATATTAATTCCGTCTAATGCATTCTCCGCATAATGTATTTTCATCTTATGCAATTCCAACATACTCGTTAATGCGAATATATTCCTTACATCGTCATCCACTATCAGAACCTTATGCCCTTCTAGAGAATATGTATCTCCCGACTTAGAAATGGATTCAGGTTCATGCAAATGGATCTTTATCTCCTCCAAAGAACTCGCAAAAGAATTTACGAATTTTATGATATTCGAACCGTTAAAGGATAGAAGTTTCTGAAAACTTTCCGGCCCGTTCTTATCATCCGAATAGAATAGTATTAATGTTCTTTCCGGATCCAATAGAGTGATCTTAGAAACCAGATCTGAAACGGACATATCCTTAAATTCGTTACCGATCAGAATACAGTCTGGGATCTCTTTTTGCAGAATATCCATAAGTTCCCGGCCCGACTCTATACTTCTCAGAACAAGATCTTTGGAGGTAAGTTTATCCATTAAGAATTCGGAATGTTCCTTCTCTATTCCACAAACATAAATCGTTTTGTCTACTTTATGTAAATAGGTCTTGATCTTCTCGAATGCTTCGTTAAGTGATTCTATTCCTACAGGCTTTCTTAAATGAGAAATGGCTCCGATCTCCAGACTTCTCCTCCAATCATTTTCTCCTGAAAGAACATGAACCGGGAGTTGTCTGAGTTTAGGATTTCGTTTTAACCAGTTCAGGATCAAACTTCCATCCATATCAGAGAGTTGGACGTCCAACAAGACAGCGTTAAAAGAAGATTCTTGTAACGCCGATATTCCGCTCTTTCCATCCAATGCTACGGTCCCCTTGAAACCGTTACTTTTGGCTATTTCTAAAAGTGATTTCGCGAATGTTTCATCTTCTTCTATGATCAAAACCTTTTCTTTAGATTCGTTTTGTGTTTCATCTTCCAAAACTCTTCGAGTGGCCTTAATCTTACTTCTTACATAAGAATCGCCGGAACCTGACAAATCATTGTCCGGGTTCTCGGACCATTTGATCGAATCAGGTTCGATAGGATTTTCTTCTACCTGGATATAATCCAATGGAAGATATAAAGTAAATTTACTTCCTACTTCCGGCTCACTTTCCAGTTTTAATTCTCCACCTAAGATACGAGTAATCTCCTTACTAATAGAAAGCCCGAGTCCTGTTCCTCCATATTTTCTACTAGTACTTCCGTCTGCTTGCCTGAATGCCTCGAAGATCAGACCTTGCTTTTCGAGAGAGATACCTATACCAGTATCTATCACGGAGAATGCGATCACACCACCTGCTTGGCCTAAGATCTTATGATCCTTACTCCAACCCGCAGGAGAAGATTCTATTCTCAATTTTACCCCACCTTTATGAGTAAATTTGAATGCATTGGATAGAAGGTTTTGGAGGACCTGCTGTAATCTTTGCAAGTCAGTGGTGATCCTAGAAGGAAGTTCAGGATCTATTTCTACCTGGAATTTCAGATCCTTATTCCTTGCAGTTTCTCTAAAAGAACGATCTAAATATCCTCCCAATTCTTCTATAGAAACCGAATCCAGATCCACACTCATCTTACCGGATTCAATTTTAGAAAGATCTAATATATCATTAATCAATTGTAATAGATCGTTTCCGGAACTGTGGATTGTTTTTGCGTATTCAGTCTGTTTTTCAGATAGGTTCTTACTCTCGTTATCATACAATAATCGAGAAAGGATCAACATATTATTCAAAGGAGTCCTTAATTCATGGGACATGTTCGCCAAGAACTCCGATTTGTATCTGGAAGTGAGTGCAAGCTGACGAGCCTTTTCCTCTAAGGAATGCCTTGCTTGTTCTACCTCTCTGTTTTTTCTTTCTACCTCGCTATTCTTTTTAGCGAGTAGTCTTGCTTTTTCCTCCAACTCTTCGTTCTTTTCCTGCAACTCTTCCCTTTGGTCTTTGAGCATATCCTCGGAGGCCTTCAGAGATTTGGCCTGTTCTTCCAGACGTTGGTTGGTATTGGTCAATTCTTCTTGTCGTCCTTGCAACTCTTCCGTTAAAGTTTGAGATTGGATCAGAAGTTCTTCCGTTCTCATACCCGCGGCAATCGTGTTCAATACGATCCCGATACTTTCAGTCAACTGATCCAAGAAGTTCAAATGGATGGGAGTAAAGTTAGAGAAGGAAGCAAGTTCGACCACTGCCTTCACTTCTCCCTCGAATAACACCGGTAAAACGACTATATTGATAGGGGGCGCCTCTCCTAAAGCCGAATTGATCATGATATAACTAGAAGGGACTTGAGTAACAAGTATCCTTTCTTTTTCCAAGAAACATTGGCCTATCAGACCTTCTCCCGGATAAAAACGATTGGATACGTTTTTTCTTTCTTGGTAGGCATAACTTACAAGTAGTTTGAGTAGAGGACCTTCTTCCACATTTTCTGTGATGAAGAATGCTCCATGTTGTGCGGAAACAAGAGGCGCAAGTTCGGATAAGATAAGTTTACTTACGTTGACTAAGTTTCTTTGTCCTTGTAATAACCTTGTGAATTTTGCAAGGTTTGTTTTTAACCAGTCTTGCTCAGTGTTGATCCGAGTGGTTTCTCTTAAGTTTCGGATCATTTCGTTAATATTATCCGATAAGGCTGCTACCTCTCCTGCCGCTTGGATGGTTACTGTTCGAGAGAGATCTCCCTTGGTCACACCTGTTGCCACTTCTGCGATCGCCCTTACCTGAGTGGTTAGGTTTGATGCAAGCTGGTTCACGTTATCGGTAAGGTTTCTCCAAAGACCCGCAGCACCAGGCACACTCGCCTGGCCTCCTAATCTTCCTTCGATACCCACTTCTTTTGCAACCGTAGTTACCTGGTCCCCAAAGAGTCCTAATGTATCGATCATATCGTTGATCGTATCCGAGAGTTCTGCAATCTCTCCTTTTGCTTCTAAATATAACTTTTTCTTTAAGTCTCCGTTCGCAACAGAAGTCACAACTTTTGCGATACCCCTTACCTGGGTGGTGAGATTATTCGCCATGAAGTTCACACTATCTGTTAAGTCTTTCCAAGTTCCCGCTACTCCTCGAACGTCCGCTTGTCCACCCAGTTTACCTTCTGTTCCTACTTCTCTTGCAACCCTGGTCACCTCGGAAGCAAATGAATTCAACTGATCCACCATTGTGTTGATGGTATCCTTTAACTCTAGGATCTCTCCTTTAACATCCACTGTGATTTTCTTGGACAAGTCACCACGAGCAACTGCAGTAGTAACTTCTGCAATATTACGAACCTGGCCTGTAAGGTTGGAAGCCATCGAGTTCACACTATCCGTTAAGTCCTTCCAAGTCCCTGCAACTCCTCGAACATCAGCCTGTCCACCTAACTCTCCTTCGGTCCCCACTTCTCGCGCAACCCGAGTTACCTCGGAAGCAAATGAATTCAACTGGTCCACCATCGTGTTGATGGTATCCTTGAGTTCGAGGATCTCTCCTTTAACATCCACTGTGATCTTTTTGGATAAGTCACCACGAGCTACCGCTGTAGTAACTTCGGCAATATTACGCACCTGGCCGGTAAGGTTGGAAGCCATCGAGTTCACACTATCCGTTAAGTCCTTCCAAGTTCCCGCAACTCCTCGAACGTCCGCTTGCCCTCCAAGTTTACCTTCCGTTCCTACTTCTTTCGCAACCCGAGTTACCTCGGAAGCAAACGAGTTCAACTGATCCACCATCGTGTTGATCGTATTTTTGAGTTCTAAGATCTCTCCTTTAACATCCACTGTGATCTTTTTGGATAAGTCACCTGTCGCAACCGCTTTGGTAACCTCTGCAATATCACGAACCTGACCTGTTAAGTTACCAGCCATGAAGTTCACACTATCTGTTAAGTCCTTCCAAGTTCCCGCAACTCCCCGAACGTCGGCTTGTCCTCCAAGTTTACCTTCAGCACCTACCTCTCTCGCAACCCTGGTTACCTCGGAAGCGAATGAGTTCAACTGGTCCACCATTGTATTGATCGTGTTTTTAAGTTCTAGGATCTCTCCCTTAACATCCACTGTGATCTTTTTGGATAAGTCACCAGTCGCAACTGCAGTAGTAACTTCTGCAATATTACGAACCTGGCCGGTCAAGTTAGACGCCATCGAGTTCACACTATCTGTTAAATCCTTCCAAGTTCCCGCAACTCCCCGAACGTTCGCCTGCCCACCCAGTTTACCTTCTGTTCCTACCTCTCTCGCAACCCTGGTTACCTCGGAAGCGAATGAGTTCAACTGGTCCACCATTGTGTTGATGGTATCCTTTAACTCTAGGATCTCTCCTTTAACATCCACTGTGATCTTCTTAGATAAGTCACCGGTTGCAACCGCAGTAGTAACTTCTGCAATATTACGAACCTGACCGGTAAGGTTAGACGCCATCGAGTTTACACTATCTGTTAAGTCCTTCCAAGTTCCCGCCACACCCTGCACATCCGCCTGTCCACCCAGCTTACCTTCCGTTCCCACCTCTCTCGCAACCCTGGTTACCTCGGAAGCAAATGAATTCAACTGGTCCACCATAGTGTTAATGGTATCCTTTAACTCTAGGATCTCTCCTTTAACATCCACTGTGATCTTTTTGGATAAGTCTCCACGAGCTACCGCTGTAGTAACTTCTGCAATATTACGAACCTGACCGGTAAGGTTGGAAGCCATCGAGTTTACACTATCCGTTAAGTCTTTCCAAGTTCCCGCAACACCCTGCACATCTGCCTGACCACCTAATGCCCCTTCTGTTCCTACCTCTCTTGCAACCCTGGTTACCTCGGAAGCAAATGAATTCAACTGGTCCACCATTGTGTTGATCGTGTTTTTGAGTTCTAAGATCTCTCCTTTAACATCCACTGTGATCTTTTTGGATAAGTCACCACGAGCTACCGCCGTAGTAACTTCGGCAATATTACGAACCTGGCCTGTAAGGTTAGACGCCATCGAGTTCACACTATCTGTTAAGTCCTTCCAAGTTCCCGCAACCCCTCGAACGTCCGCCTGTCCACCTAACTCTCCTTCGGTTCCTACCTCTCTTGCAACCCTGGTTACCTCAGAAGCGAATGAGTTCAACTGGTCCACCATGGTGTTGATCGTGTTTTTGAGTTCTAAGATCTCTCCTTTAACATCCACTGTGATCTTTTTGGATAAGTCACCACGAGCTACTGCAGTAGTAACTTCTGCAATATTACGAACTTGGCCTGTAAGGTTGGAAGCCATCGAGTTCACACTATCTGTTAAGTCTTTCCAGGTTCCCGCAACTCCTCGAACGTCCGCTTGTCCACCTAGTTTACCTTCTGTTCCTACTTCTCTCGCTACCCTGGTTACTTCGGACGCGAATGAGTTCAACTGATCCACCATTGTGTTGATCGTGTTTTTGAGTTCTAAGATCTCACCCTTAACATCCACGGTGATCTTCTTAGATAAGTCACCGGTCGCAACTGCCTTGGTAACCTCTGCAATATCACGAACCTGGCCGGTCAAGTTAGACGCCATCGAGTTCACACTATCTGTTAAGTCCTTCCAAGTCCCTGCAACCCCTCGAACGTCGGCTTGTCCTCCAAGTTTACCTTCTGTTCCTACTTCTTTCGCAACCCTGGTTACCTCGGAAGCGAATGAGTTCAACTGGTCCACCATGATGTTTACGATCTTTGCGGTTCTAAAAAATTCTCCCTTAAGAGGTCTTCCCTCTATTTCCAAAGACATGTATTGAGAAAGGTCACCACCTGCTACTGCTCCGATCACTCTCATCACTTCGGTATTCGGTTGTACCAAGTTTCCGATCAGAGAGTTGATTGAATTCATACAAGTTCCCCAAGAACCCGTTGAAGAAATCCCGCTTACCCTTTGGGAAATTTTACCTTCTTGTCCTACCTCGTTACTGATCCGTTCAAACTCTTTGACCATTCTATCGTTTTGGTCCATGATATCGTTTAATAAGTCTGAAATTTTACCGGCGATCCCCACATGATCCAAAGGCATTCGTTTGGAAAAGTCACCTCGCTTAAATGCAGTGAGAACTTCCAATAATTGTTTCGGATTTAGAGAATCTTTATCTTGTTTGGGATCTATAGTTGAGGCATTCTTCATGTCAGGACCTGAACCTATAACAAAAGGTTAATGGGCACGAAGAAGAATGATGACGTAAAATGAATGGAATAACAACAAAAATTATTTCATAAATAGATCGTACGGATTAAGTTAAACGAGGAATTTTTCTGTCACAAGAAATGTGACAGAAATGAAAGGACATTACAAAAACAAGTTATTCCGATCCTGAAAGTCTATTCTAGTAACTTATGATCGTAAGCGTAACGAACAAGCTCTTGTGTGGATTTTAAACTCATCTTCTCGAAGATCCTAGCTCTATATGTGTTTACTGTATTCACACTTAAACCTAGATCTTCCGAAATAGATCGAACGTTTTTACCTTTTACCAAAAGCATAAGTATCTGGAACTCTCTTTCTGAAAGAGTTTCATGAGGAAGTCTGTCCGTTGGTTTGGAAAGTTCTCTTACTAACATCTCTGTTGCTTCCGGACTAATATATCTGGCTCCATCAATTACCTTACGCACCGCAGAGATCAATTCATCCCCTGCGCTTGCCTTAGTGATATAACCGGAGGCTCCCGCTTTTAATGCGCGTACTGCAAATCTATCTTCCGGATACATACTTAGGATCAGAACCCTTGTGTCGGGAGAAAGTTTATGAACATATTTTAATATATCCAAACCGCTCATCATCGGCATATTAATGTCCAAGATCAGAACCTGCACGGATTGACCGGCTAGATAATCCAAAACCTGTTGACCGTTTTCCGCCTCGTAAACGATCTCTATATCTTCCTCCTCCGAAAGGATCTTTCGTAAACCTTCTCGGATCAATAAATGATCATCCGCGATCAATGTGGAAATCATAGGAAATCCTCCTTATTTCGATTTGAGATTGGTATTTTTACGATCACACTTGCGCCCTTCCCTGGCCCACCGGAGATGGAAACTTCTCCGCCTAAAACTACTGCTCTTTCTCTCATCCCGATCAGTCCGAGTGACTTAGATTGATTCATCTTTTTAGGATCTATTCCTATTCCATTGTCCTGGATTTTCAGAATTAGAAATCGACCTTCTTCCAGACAGGAAACCTGAATAGAACTCGCCTTTGAATGCCTTGCTGCGTTAGTTAATGCTTCTTGAAAAATACGGAATAATGCGATAGATGCGTCTTTCTCCAGAGATAGAATTCCTACTGGGATCCTGATTTCGCAGCGAATTCCTGTTCTTTTTTCAAAATCTTTGGCATACCACTCAATTCCTTCTAATAAGCCCAAATCCTCTAAAATTAAGGGTCTAAGTTCGGTGGCGATCCTTTGTACTGATTCGATACCTGAGTCAGCCACTTTGATCATGGATAGAAGTTCAGACACTACGGAATCGGAGCTCTTAGACTTTTGAAAATTATTTTTTAATAATGTAAGATCTATTTTAAGAACAGTTAATAATTGCCCTAATTCGTCGTGGATTTCTCTTGCTACGAGTAATCTTTCTTCTTCCCTTACCTCTTGTAGCCTGGCGGATAATGCTCGTAGCTGCTCGCCTGAGGTTTTAAGATGATTCTCTGCATCCCTTCTTTCAAATACCCTTCCTATCTGAGAGCTGATATGAGAAACAGCTTCAAAAAAAGAAGGGTCAGTAGATTTATTTCCCGAATAAAATTCGAGAACACCTACCAGATTTTCTTTTACTAAGATAGGGATCCCAATCGCTTCTTCGACCCCCGCTTTGAGTGAAAGTTCTTTTATATCTCCTTTTAAATAAGAAGGAAAGTTTTCGAGTAGTATAGGTTTTCTACCGCTTCTAACTCTTTCGGTAAGAATGGATTCTTCTTTTTTGGATTTGCTTCTTAATAAATTCCTAAACTCTTTCAGGAATTTTTCTTCTCTGGAGAAGGAGATGGACGAATATTCCGGCCTTTCAGATTCTTCCAACACTAAACATACAAGACCCAATTTCCAATCTGCAATCGCACAAATCCGATCAACGGAAAATTGAAGTACTGATTCTACATCATTTGCTTCGTTTGCGGCAGTGGCCACTTGTTGTAGAAGATTCAGAACGGAGATCTTTTTTAAAAGTTCGTCTTTAGTGTTTTGATCTTCCGGATTAGATCTATCAATAGGATCATCGTTAGAAAATCCTTCGGATTCGCGAGGAAAAGGTTCGGAGAAGGAACCGTAACTCGGCTCTTGGTCGATATTCGAAAAGCCTTGCACCCCGCGATTATCTAATTAAAATTTTCATCTTTCAATCCGTTTTTTCGCCTAACAGCAAAGAAAAAGAAAATAGTAATGTAATAGATCGAAAGATTTATCTGGATAAATAGAGTGGAATATTCCTATTTTTTAAAGAATAAATGGATATAAGAGGACTTTACCTCTTTTAGAGAAAACTCCAGACCGAAATCTTCCTTTCTTTCTCTAAGTTTCTGATACAAAGCTCCACCGTTATATAATGCTTCAATTTCTAAAACAATCCCATCATTCCGGTCGGAGCCGGAGGTTTCGTTTACCCTATTGACTCCTTGGATTGTTCTTATAATTCCGAGCACATCCTTATCCAAATAATCATTATAACTCAATCCTTCCATTTTGATCCGGATCAGATTCCCGGGTTTCCATTTATCGGAGATTTGTTCTTTTATTTTTGGATACGCCTTTTCCACCGATCTTTTGATAGATTCCTGGATCCCGGTATTCGGATTTATATGAGGAGAAACTCCTGAAGAATTATCCGCTGCGATGATCCGAGCGGTATTTACGTCAAAAATTTTGAATCTAAGAACGGATTGGTAAGAATGAAGATTTGTATCTTCTATCTTTCCTAGATCAGTGACCTCTGTTTGGCCTACGAGTAAAATTTCCGCTTCCGACTCTGAGGCCAGAGATAATATTTTATCCTCAAAGGAGTGTTCGGAAAAAGTGCTCGGTTCCTTCTTCCCTTCTTTATAAAGAATACGATAGAATTGTTTTTTATCTAAAAAATCGAAATCCGAAAAAACTCGTATGATCTCATTCTCAGTGATCCCGACCTTTTCTCTTATATTTTTTTTTCCTAATATTCTTTCTTCTATGAATACTAAAAATTTGGGCTTTCCAATATCTTTATATCTCTCTTTCAAAGCGTCTTGGACTGCTTTTTGGTTCACTTTTCCTTTTGCATCTATCTCTAAGATACCATTAACTAATTTACGAGTGGGACCAATTTTAGAATATTCCAACACGAATCCTTCGACGGAAGAATTTACAATAGTTTCCTTCAATTTGCCGCTGACGACCTGAGAAGATCCTTGGACAAATTCTCCCAATCCATTCTCCAGAATTTTTCGTTTCGCGTTTAATTCTAATTCTTCTTCATTTTTGCCCTGAACGTTTTGTACATACACAAACTCATCTTTTGGATCTTTTACGGAAGAAAGGCAGGAAATTAAAAATACAAGGGTGAAAGATAAGGAAAACGGAATAATCTGAGAGAATTTGAATTTCATACGATCGAAAGGAGATTCGATTTATTGGACCCGGTTTTCCAGCCTTCCGTTTCCTAAAGAAAGGATTAGAAGGCTTGGAAAAAATTTTAATTTAACCCAGTTTGGTCTCTATTTGGATAGGATGGGTCAGGGTTTTGTGAACTGGGCAAGCATTTGCAACTTGTAAAAGTCTTTCTCTTTCCTGCTCGCTCAAATTGCCCGTTAATATTACAGTCCTTTCAATCTCAGTATGATCTGTCCATTTGGTGAGATTTAATTCTACAATCACTTCTTTCAGATCCATCTTCTTTCTTTGGGCATACATTCTGACAGTGATGTCGGTACAAGCTCCCAAGGAAAGAAGAAGGTATTCATGTGGAGAAGGTCCCAGATCTCCTCCTCCATCTTCTTTAGATTCGTCCGCGATTACTTCGTGGTTCTTACTACGAAGGATCGTTTTATAATTTTCCGGAGTGCTGAGTACTGTTACTTCTATGTCGCTCATAAAGTAAAGAGGATAAGAAATCTACTTTTAAATGCAATCTTAAATCGTATCTAGAATTTTCAGAGAAGAAGAGTTTCGCTTCTTCCCTGAAATATAAGCTTATTAGGTTTCTGAAGCGAGAGCCGCTTCGGATTCACTCTTAGCAGGAGCCGGATGTTTAGAAGAAACGTATTCATTCACCTTATACATGATGGCAACAGTGATCAGAATGGCTACAACCACAACATAACCCAAGTTTGGATATCCTTGGATATATCCGCTAGGAGTTTGGACAACGATCAGTCCAGCCGCGTAAGAAGCAATTCCACCGGATAACTGCTGCAGAGAAGAGCTAATCGCCATATAAGCGCCTCTATCTCTAAGCTCAGGCATCGCAGAATTCAATGCTTGAGCAGAGATCACTCTACCCGTAATCACCACGAATAACGCAGAGTTGATCAATATTACAAACCAAAGAGGAGTAATTCCCATAGCAGTGTAATAGAAAAGTATCCCGCAAGCAATTAGAGAGGAGATAAGGAACACAGGATATTTTCCGAATTTGTCCGCTGCTCTACCGATCAAAGGACCTGCTGCCATACTCACGACCCCGGTCACAAAATATACCAAAGGAAGATCTTCTAAAGTAATTCCTAAATTATGAACACTGAATGCAGAACCGAAAGGCATAAGCATATAACCACCGGTCGCAAGGAGCATCGTTGCTAAAAATCCAGGAAGATAATTCGAATTTCCTGCGGTTGTAGCCAAATGTTTGATCGCTCTATTTTCAGTTCTTTCACTCAGGTGAGAAACGATCGGTTCCAACTTAATTAGAGCCGCAACTCCCACAAGACCGCTAATAATAGCAATCATCCAGAAAGGAGACTGCCATCCCCAAAGGTTAGAAAAGAAGACTCCGATCGGAAGACCGAAAACTTGACTGGCCGCAAATGCAGTCATCACAAGTCCCATCACTCTTCCTCTAGCTTCCATTGGAAATAGATCCGCAATGATCGCAAAGCTGATAGAAGCGATTACCCCGCCGAAAAGACCTGTTACAATTCTTGCAAATAGTAGAAATTCGTAATTTGGTGCGATCCCACAAAGAACAGTTCCTAAAACAAAACCGGTATAAAAGAATAGAAGCATCTTTTTACGATCGAATCTGTCCGCAAAACCGGCAGCCAAGATCCCGGAAATCCCCGCGCTAAATGCATAAGCGGAAACTACCAAACCGAACTTGGTTGTGGATATTTTCAGTTGATCCATGACCTGAACTCCTAATGGAGATAAGATCATAAAATCAAGAACCACCGTGAATTGGATAAATGCCAATAAGGCTACTACAAAGATTTGGTATTTACTAAACGTAAATTTCATATTAATTCCTTAAAATCAGGACCTCAGAACGGATCGTGGGAAATTCATTCTAGCTTGTTTCAAAACGTTTCCCCACCAATACAATTCATTCAATAATTTCTCAGCCGAAGATGAGTAACGAAATTCCTCTGTAGGTCTTCCGTTATGGAACCTGGCATGAGCCCAATGAAAACTAACACAGTCTCGAATGGTGGTCATTCTCAATTCCGCAAATACATTACGAAGTTGCTCCACCGCTCTTAAACCGCCGGAACTTCCTCCATAGGAAACAAATCCAAGAGGCTTCGCATTCCATTCTTCATGAAGTGAGTCAATTGCCAACTTTAAATATGCAGGATATCCGTGGTTATACTCCGGTGTAATAACTACAAAAGCATCCGCTTCTGCTATTCTGTCCGAGAATAAAGGAAGATCCGAGTCCATATTCTTTGACATGTCCCAAGGCAAAGAAAATTCAGAAAGATCTATTAAATCAGTCTCGAATCTGTAATCTTGTTTAGAGATATCTTCGAACCATTTCGCTACAGTTTCTCCGAATCTACCCTTTCTAGTACTAGCTAATATAATTCCTAATCTCAGGCCGGAGCCGGTACTGATCTTTTCTAATAACATTATAGAACACCCTTTCTTTATTTAGTTCACGATATTCTACAAGTTAAAGTGAACTTGAAGTAAAGAGTTTGAGGCGGTTTTTTTACGATTTTTCCTGAAAAAATTCGAAAATGTTTGTGCTTAGAATGATGTTTAGATAAAATTCATACTTAAAGTTCACTTTAAGTTTAGATTTGGGAGAATATGGTGGATAAGGATGAATTTTTAAGTATCGGGCAGGTATCCAAAAGAAGCGGGGTCGCTTCTTCTGCATTACGTTTTTATGAAGAAAGAGGACTGATCCGTTCCGTAAGAGCAGGTTCCGGGCATAGACAATATCCAAGACATGTTTTGAGAAGGATCGCTTTCGTAGTATTTGCACAAAGAGTAGGACTCTCCTTGGATGAGATTGCTGCAGAGATCGCGAAACTTCCCGAAGATCATACTCCCAACGGGCAAGATTGGTCCAAACTTTCTAAAACTTGGAGTTTACGTATAGAGGAGAAGATAGCGGAACTTCACAGATTGAAGAACGGACTTTCTGTTTGTATCGGTTGCGGTTGCCTTTCCCTACTTACATGTAAATTGGCAAACCCTCAAGATAAGTTAGGAAGATATGGAAGCGGCCCTTTACGCTGGATGGGCAAACCTAAAAAACAAAATTAAATTTCTTGGATCTGAGGAAGTGTAATATAGAAGGTTGCACCCTTGCCCACTTCGCCTTCCGCCCAAACTTTTCCACCATGCCTAGTAATAATCCTATGTACGATTGCAAGCCCGATACCTATACCTTCGAAGTCCCTATTATCATGTAATCTCTGAAATACTCCGAAAAGTCTATTCTGGTATTTCATATTAAAACCGGCGCCGTTATCCTTTACGAAGTAAACATTCTCTCCATTCGATTGGTTACATCCTATTTCAACGATCGGTTCCTCTTTTTTAGATGAATACTTGATTGCGTTAGATATTAGATTAACGAAAACCTGTGAGAGTAATGATACGTCCCCGAGCGCCGGAGACAATTCACCCACCAGTATCTTAGTTTTTCCATTTTGCGCATGCGATTGGAGTTCGTATAATGTATGCTGCACCAATTCCGAAATATTCACAATCGTTTTGGTGATCTCTTTTTTACCCGTTCTGGAGAGTAAAAGAAGACTATCTATCAGCTGATCCATCTTCTGAGTACTCCCGACGATCACATCCAATAAATGTTTCGCGTCCTCGTTCAGATCCTTGATATGATCTTCATGAAGAATTTTAGCAAAACCTTCGATAGCGCGTAATGGTCCTCTCAGATCATGAGAAACGGAATAACAGAATGCATCCAATTCCTTGTTCGCATTTTCCAATTCGTCGTTTTTTTTCTTTAGATCCTCATTCAGGATATGAAGTGAAATTTCCTGCAAATGTTTATCTACGAAAAACTTTACCTTGTTCCTGAGTATCTGAGGTTCGAAAGGTTTCGTAATAAAGCTGAACGCACCTCTTTCATAACCTTTAAATACGTTCAGGTTATCCGTATATACTGCTGAGATAAAAATAAAGGGAAGTCTTGCAGTCTTCTCCTCTTCTCTTAAAATACTCGCAAGTTCGTATCCGTCCATTTCCGGCATTTGAATATCCAATAATGCCAAAGCAAAATCATTATGTAATGTTGCCTTTAAAGCCTCGTTACCGCTCAAGGCACGGATCAACTCCACATCCAGGTCCTTTAAAACAGTTTCCAAAGCCACAAGATTTTCCGGTCTATCATCTACGATCAGTATTTTAGGTCTGGTATTCATCGGCTTACCTGCTCAACCAAACTCTCATCAAAGAAAGTAACCTTTCTACATCTACAGGTTTGGAGATATAATCGTTTGCACCTGCATCTATACATTTTTGCCGATCATCTTTCATCGCTTTGGCAGTAAGAGCAATGATCGGGAGTTTATCGTATTTTCTTTCGGATCGGATCCTTCTCATAGTTTCGTAACCGTCCATCTCCGGCATCATGATATCCATTAGAACAATATCCATATCCTGCTGAGAATCCAGAGAGCTTAGGGCAGTGTTTCCGTTATCCGCCTTATAAACTTCCATCCCTCTATCCTTTAGAATTTTGGATAACGCGAATACGTTTCTCATATCATCATCTACGAGAAGGACTTTCTTTTTTTGAAAGATCGCTTCCTTATCGTATAGATTGTTTATGATCTTTTGTTTTCCTTCCGGAAGTTTACTGATGGTCCTATGCAGGAAGAGTGCTGTCTCATCCAAAAGTCTTTCTTCCGATTTAACTCCCTTAATGATGATACTCTCCGCATACTTTTGAAGTTCCGCATTCTCTTCCCGAGTAAGCTCTTTGCCCGTATAAATAATGATCGGAGGCATCGTCTGGCCTTTTATCTTCTCAAGTTCATAAATAAGTTCGAATCCGCTCATATCCGGAAGACCTATATCCAGGACTATACAATCGAAATAATTTTCCTGGTAAGCCTTGAGCGCATCCTTACCATTACTCGCTTCGAAACATTTTACGTCCCCGTTTCCTATCAACTTTCTCATCGCCACTCTGGAATTATCGTCGTCCTCAATGATTAGTAGATTTTTCATCTTTCGATTAATGAAATTCTCTATTCTATTGAACGCTTCTTCCAATTCCTTTTTGTTTACAGGCTTAACTAGATATTCCACCGCCCCCTCTTTGATCGGATCAATGGAATACTCATTTCCAGAAATGACATGAACCGGGATATGCCGAACTTTCGGATTAGATTTGAGTTCGTTCAGGACCGTATTTCCGTTTATTCCAGGAAGATTCAGATCCAAAATGATTGCGTTAGGTAAATATTTTTCGGAAAGAATCAGTCCGTCTTCTCCCGTAGAAGCAGATAGACATTTAAAATCCTTATCATGAGCCTGCTTGATCAGAACGGATGCAAATTTTAAATCGTCTTCTATGATAAGTACTACTTTATCATTTTCTGAAATACTTGATCTATCGTCCTCCGCACTCGGAGAATTGATAAATCGGACTTTTTTAGGAATCGGATCCGGCACTTGTTCTGTTAAATGAACTTTCCTTTCGGCCGGAGAAGGTACATTTTCCGGTTTCATCTCTAAAGGTAATAAAAGAGAAAATACGGATCCCTGATTCACCTTACTTTCCAAACTGATATGGCCTCCTAAAATTTTAGCCAATTCTCTGGAGATAGATAATCCAAGACCTGTTCCACCGTATTTACGAGAAGTGCTTCCATCCGCTTGCTGGAATGCCTCGAATATCGACATTTGTTTTTCTTCCGGGATGCCGATCCCTGTATCTGAAACTGATATTAAGATTTTTTGATATCCATCCGGACGGATCTCCAGGCTAATCTTTCCTTTTTCCGTAAATTTTAAAGAATTGGATAATAGATTTTTTAGAATTTGGTTCAAACGTTGGGGATCCGTAGAAATATATTCCGGACAATCCTCCGAAACGGTGCCGATCAAACTTAATTCCTTTTTATCCGCCTGGTGTTTAAAATCCTTTAGCAAAGAATCCACAAATTTTCGGACGGAGATTTTCTCCACATTAACCTGCATTTTTCCGGATTCAATTTTAGAAAGATCTAATACTTCATTTATAAGTACCAATAGATCTTGTCCGCTTTTATAGATGATATTCGCGCTTTCCACCTGATCAGTACTCAGGTTCTTTTTATTGTTTTCGGAAAGATCCTTGGAAAGGATCAAAAGGCTATTCAACGGAGTTCTTAGTTCATGGGACATGTTGGCCAAAAATTCCGATTTGTATTTACTACTGACCTCTAATTGTCTGCTTTTTTGTTCTATATCCGATCTTGCAGCCTCCACTTCCTTATTTTTTATTTCCAAAGCTTGGGTCTGCTCTTCTAATTCTTCGTTAGTGATCCTAAGTTCTTCTTGTTGTTGCCTTAAAACTTGAGTCTGTTCCTCAAGCTCTTCATTCATTTGTTTTAATTCTTCTTGTTGGCTTTGGAGTTCCTCACTTTGGGCTTGGGTTTCTTCGAGTAACTCTTGGATTTTCTTCCTGGAAATTGCGGAGTATACGCTTATCCCGATATTCTCCATACAGTTTTGGCAGAATTCCACCTCCAGTTCTGTGAACTGGCTCAATTTTCCGATCTCGACCACTCCTAAAGTTTGTCCTTCGTATAAGAACGGGATCACTAACACATTCGTCGGCTTAGTATCTAATAATGAAGACATCACTCTTATCTGTTCTTCTTTTAGATCCGTTAATAGAATTGTTTTTTGTTCGAAAGCTGCCTGGCCAACTAGGCCTTCTTTTAGAGAAAATTTTTCGGAAGTTTTTCCACCGCTAAAAGCATACTCTCCGATCAATTTAAGAGACTTATCTCTTTCATCCAAAAGATAGATCACACCTACTCGGACTTCCAAATAATTTCCCAAAAAGGTGATGGTTCCCTGAGCGAGTTCTTCTATACTTTGATCTCCCCTTAATTTTTCATTCAATTGATTTTGGCCTTGGGTCAACCAATTATGCCTATCGTTCTCGGAGGTTGTAAGACGAAGTGCTTGGGTCATCTTCATCAATGCCGTTCCCAAAATATCCTTTTCGGATCTGGGAACTAAATCTATGGAATAATTTCCGGAAGCCACAGTGTTTGCATTATGCGCAACTTCTTTAAAACTTTCGTTTACATTCACTAAAGAATCGAAGATCAATTTTAATTCGTCCTTAGTCGGATCTTCCAATTTCTGATCCGTAAATTCCCTTCCTGCAATTCTTTCCGCCTCATTTGCAATAAAAGTAATCCTATCGGTTATAGTTCTTACGATCCAAAGGAAAATGGAAATAACGATTATGACGGAAACAATAATTAAGAAGATCAAAAAGTAGAATGTATATTGAAAATCAGATATATTTTTCTTTTTCTCCTGATCCATCAGCTTTTCATTCCGTTCTACAATACGAGAGAATTGTTTCGTCGCAAGATCGCGAACGATTAGCCCTTCTCCCGCTGAGATCTCGAACGCTTTGTCATTCTGATTTTTAAGTGCGAAAAAAATGATCTGTTCTTGGTATTTTTTTAATCGTTTCCAACTTTCCTTAAATTCTTCCAACAAGACCTTCCCTTCTGTGTCGGATAACTCGGTTAATTGTACAATTTTATCATCTACTGTATCACTGGCCTTCTGAAAACGGTCTTTAAAATAGAGCATCTCCGCATTGCGTCTCTCTATAATTATATTCTTTTCGTGACGAGTGGAATCAAGTAAGGCGATCATTATCTCGTTCGACAAATTTACTCTTTTAGCGGAACCGTCTACGATCCTCACTAAACGATTATTAGATTCCGAAAACTGATTGATCACAAATACGGAAGTACCCGCGAATATGGCGAGTAAAACTGAAAAACCTAAAGAAAGTCTGGCACGGATCGTTAAGTTTTTGAAATCCACTTCAATCACTCTCGCTTAATTTGATTAATAATTTCTGTATCTCTTCCAAAGGAAGAATATAATCCACGGAAGTAGTGGAGATCGCATGTGCGGGCATAGCGGATGATTCTGCGGTTTCAGGGTCTTGTACGATCGTCAGTCCACCTTCTTCTTTTATTTTTTTCAGACCCAAGGCACCATCGGAATTGGAGCCTGTCAAAATAAGCCCGATCAATTCTTTTCCATAAACTTCCGCAGCAGATTCAAAAAGTACATCTATGGATGGTCTTGCAAAATTCACCTTTGCTTCAGTACTTAGGGAGAATGTTCTATCTTGTTCTACTAATAAATGATAATTTGCGGGAGCCAAATAAATAGTCCCTCTTTCGATACTTTCCTTTTCGTCTGCTTCTTTCACGAATAATTTGCAGACCTTATCCATACTCTCTACCCAATATCCATCCGAACGGGGGCTAACATGTTGTACGATCACTATCGGGATAGGATAATTCTGAGGCAAAGATGGTAGAATTTTCCCAAGAGCATTCAATCCTCCAGAAGAAACTCCGATTACAATTGCACCGTATCGCATAAATTAATTTAAAAATCCTTAATACTTCTTCTTAAATATTTTCTGCCTTGGGTCCAACTCTTGGTATACATCTTTCAGTTCGCTGAAATACATCCCTTCCTTAGAACCCAAACAAAGAACTCCACCATTAATCAAACTTTCATAAAACATACGATGCACCTTATTCTGAAGTTCTCTTTTAAAATATATAAGCACATTCCTACACAATATCATATGAACCTCGGCAAACACGCTATCTGTGACCAGATTATGATTTGCCCAGACTATATTTTTTTTGAGATTTTTATTCATGATCGCCATATTCTCGTCGGCGGTATAATAATCCGAAAAAGACGCCCTTCCCCCCGAAGCTTGGTAATTGAAAGTATATTCCTTTATTAGATTATTCGAAAATATACCTTGTTTAGCATCGTCTAAAGCTCTCTGATTGAAATCGGTCGCGTAAATCGTTGCTCTCTCCATAAGCCCCTCTTCCGTCAGAAGGATCGCCATGGAATATGCTTCTTCGCCAGTGGAACAGCCTGCATGCCAGATCTTTATGAAAGGATATGTTTTTAAGATGGGGATGATCTTTTCACGAACGGATCTATAAAAATTCGGATCTCGGAACATCTCCGTCACTGTAATGGACAGATCATGCAAAAGATCGTTCGCAAAACTCTCATTGTGTAGAAGTTGAAACTGCATCTCCGAAACCGTATTATATCCTGATAATACCATCCGATTCGTGATCCTGCGTTTTATATGAGCATCTGAATATTGCCTAAAGTCGTACCCGTATTTCTGATAGAGAGCCTCCAATAATAAATCGATCTCTATCTCAGTACTATCCTTAGCTGCCATACTTTAATATTTTATAAAACTTCCCTGAGCCAAACCGAGGGGATATTCTACGGTTTTTGGGAAACTGAAAGCAACTATTTATTTCAAATTCGGGTCAAAATAACCCAAATTATGCAATTTTATGCTAAAAATGAAAAGTAGAACGGATCAATAGATCCCGTCTGAATCGTAAAAAAACGATGCTCCGGGCATAATATAAACTTCCGTCAAGGTTTGTTTGGAATGATGACTCATTTGCCCCAGATCTATATTCGGGAAACGTAATAAATAATCGTTGGTAGAGACTGTTCCAATAGTATCCCCAACGTACATGGAATAACTTCTGGTAATATCTTGGCGGATCATTCCTATATCAAGACTAAACCTACAATATCTGAACGAGGACTCGAACATAAAGATAGTACCTTTATCGGAGACCTTACCTCCATAAGCCGGAACTGAAATACTATAAGTTCCAGGCCCTCCGGAAATCGATTCTTGCAAGACCTGAATACCTATCGCTGAAAAATCGCCTTTTCGATCCAAATATTCCAAACGAGAACGGATCTCCCACCATTCGGTAATTTTGAATTTCAAATAGATCCCGGGAAGAATTCCTTTCATAGAAAAATTGGATTCTACATTTCCCCCGACAGACCAGGTTGCTTTATCCGGAACAGGAGCGCCAGGGCGAGAAGTAGAATAAGATCCGTAAGAGCTAGTATCCTGCTCCGTATATCTATGAAAATTTACGGACGGTCCGATCCTAAATCTGGAAGTAAAAGGATGAATATAAGAAAATCTTAAATGATCACTTATTCCATCAAATCTTAATAATCGATTTCCTTCGAATGCGGAAGCCCAGTATAGATCCGTCCTAGGAGTGATAAAATTCGTAGAGGCAGGTTCTTCTTTACCATATTTTCCTAATGAAGAATTTCTGGCAGATTGGATCTCGAAACGATTTTTCCATCCGTAACTGATATCCCAAGCCTGGGTTTGGACTCCCAAAGATTTTGCTTCTTTATAGGGAAAAGAAGGAGGAGAATCAGCATCCACTATATTCCTAAGTATTGAATCCTTAGACCAAGCCGGTCCAGTCTCGTTCAATATCGCAGGAGAAAGATTTCCAATCCCTGCACCTACTCGGAACATCAATCTATGTTCGAAAACCTTGCTAAATTTATCGTTAGGATCGTTAAACCAGGAAGAAGTTTCCTTAGCGGTCTCTTCCTGCTTCGGAACGGAAGGAGGCTGTTCCGTTTTTTCCGGCTCTTGGGAAAAATTCGGACCTACAAAAGAAAAAAATAAGAATAAACTTAATAAAATTCTAAAATTCGAAATCATAAAGAATCTCATTCGAATCCCCTTAGTATACGATCCGAACCGTTCCGACATAAATCTCGGTTCTTCGATTCTTTTTTTCAGAGAAGAAGGTATCAACGATCTTACGCAGGTCCGCGTATCCATCTACTTCCTTAAACCTTTCTTCTCCAATTTCATGGGATTGTTTAAGTTCTTGTTTTACTGCCTGGGATCTTTCCTTACTTAATTTCAGGTTTGAAGTAAAGGAACCGGGAGTATCCGTATGTCCTCCGATCCTTACATTTGTTTCAGGATAAGCAACTAACGCGTCAGCAATTTTAGAAATAAGGTCCCTTGCTTTAGGAGTTAATGTGGATCTACCTGAAGGAAATGCAACGTCCCCATCTATGACGATCAAAAGTTCTTTTAACTTTTTATCTTCTTCTATACGTTTAAGCTCGACTCCCGGGGCTTTTAGGCCTTCTTCCGTTTGTTCGAATGTGGTTCCTGAATACTCAAACGCTTTTTTTAAACCTCGATACATGATCTCCATATAATTAGGAGTTCCTAAATCGTCCAAAGAACCTTCGCTTAATTTACCTAACGCTTCTTCTTTGGAATTTGCGGGGATATCATCTTCCGGAACACATCCACAGAATTTTTGAAATGATTTAGACTCGACGATGGCATATCTAGTCCGAGCACAATCCAGGAAGAAAAAAGATATAATTAGGAAGAGTAAAAAAGATATGCGAGAATTAATAATCACCACTCGAATACGGTTTTAAGAAGAAAGTTATGACCCTTGTGCAGGAAACATCTCGGACAAGATACTACTTTTTTATAATATTCGCGAAGTCTTATGTAAGTTTTAATATTTTATTAAAAACGAAATCATCTCTTGGCACTTAAGGAACAGTCTAAAACTTTTTTCCGAAATTTTTGAAAAAGATTAGAGTTAATATCTATTTGAGAATGCCTAGTCTTAATCCTATAAACACAACTGGACCAAGGTCGATGAAACGAATCCGCAAAAGGTATCCAATTTCCATCTTTATTCTTTCGGTTTTACTTTTGCTCCAATGTAAGGGTTCGACGAATTCTTTGGATTATATACTCTCCGGGGTAAGTGAAAAATTTCCCCAAAGTGCAAACGGGGTTACCGTTTCTTCTCCCAATTATTCCTATGTGGTTCCTGAAAATCCCACAAACGGGACCTTGGACCTAGAGATCCGATTAAACAAGATACCTACGGCAGATGTGACCCTGCCTCTTAGTTTGAGCCATACGGATCGGGCAACAATTTCTGTCCCTACGGTAACTTTTACCGCCAGCAACTGGGATTCTCCTCAGACAATCACGATCACTGGTATAGACAATTTAGCTGTAGAGGGAAATAAGGATATTTCTCTTTATGTAGGCAAAGCAACTAGTGAGGACAAATCCTATAACGGTCTTTATACACCTTCTATCGGAATTACCGTAATTGATGACGATTCCTATAGCATCGTAGTTTCTCCCAAAAAAGATCTGATCACTACCGAAAAAGGGAATACCGCCAGTTTTGCCGTGGTCCTGAGTAAGGCGCCTTCCGGCAATGTTGTAATTCCTAGTATCCAAAGTTCCGATTTGACGGAAGGAACCGTATCCCCTTCTTCTTTAACATTTACCAGCGGGAATTTTAATACTCCTCAGGTAGTAACGATTACCGGAGTGGACGACGTTCTGACAGACGGAAACATCCAGTATAAGATCAACCTAGGAAACTCCACTAGTTCCGATTCAAATTATAATAATTTAATATTACCTTCTGTTTTCGTTACGAATATAGATTACGAGGAACCTGCTATAATAGTCACACCGACTACTCTGAATATCAACGAGGCAGGAGCCGCTAAAACATTTACGGTTACTTTGACTGTAGAACCTCCAGGTAATGTAACTATACCTGTTTCCAGTTCGAATCCATCCAGAGCGAGCGCAGATACTTCTCTACTTACGTTTACTCCTGCAAATTATAATACTCCTCAGACGGTTACGGCCACTCCTGTGAACAACCAAATTGCAGACGGAAATGTGATCGTAAATATAATCTTAGGAACTGCAACGGATTACGGTAATGAAAATCCTCCTGATGTGAAAGTAAATATCACCGATGATGATAGCCCAGGGATCACAGTTTCAACATTAAGCACAAATACGAACGAAGCAGGACAAAACGCATTTTTCACAGTGGTTCTCACAAGTGAACCTACATCTAATGTTACCGTTTCCTTTAACGAAAAGAAAGATTCCGTAAATTCAAATAACAAAGAAGGTACGATCGACCAAACTCAGGTTACATTCACCCCTTCCAACTGGAACACACCTCAGTCGGTCGTGGTCACCGGAGTGGATGATGATGTGATGGATGGGAATGTGCAGTACCAGATCGGAGTGAATAAGGCAACAAGTTCCGATTCCAAATATAATAATAAAACTCCTAGTCCGAATTTTGTTACCGTAAACAATTTGGACGATGACACTGCTGGTTACGTGATCTTTGCAAATGGAATTACCACTCTTACCAGTAATTCTTCCGTTTCTATCAACGGTTTTGCAACTGATGATTCCGCAAAATTAGATCCTCAAACCTATTCCAAGTTCACCATTCGATTGAGGTCCCAACCTCTTTCTAATGTTACCCTGAATCTTTCCAGCGGAAGTACGACTAGCGATGGAGTTTTAAATACTTCTACTTTAGTTTTCACTCCTTCTAAAAACGTAGCGGGAGGATGGAACCAAGACAGGGAAATTACCGTAACAGGAAGTTCGAATGGTGTTAACGAAGGAAATCACGATTATACTGTTTCAACTTCTACTACAACTACAGATAGTAAGTATGGAAGCAGTACATTCGTTAAAAATCCTTCTTTCGTGTATTATAGTTGTGATAATGATGTTTCCAATCTTATCTCTTCTTGCAGAAGGTCCGGAGGTTTCTCTACGAGTGAAGGAGGAGGAACTGCTACGATCTATCTGATTACACAGTCTTCTCCAAGTTCCACCGTAACTGTCCCTGCTTCGAGTGATGATACTACTGAGGGAACTGTGACGGCTTCGGCAAGCATCACTTCAGGGAACTGGAACACAATGATCTCTTCCGGAACGAATAAGATCGTAGCGACCGGTGTGGATGATGCTCTCGTAGATGGAAATGTATTATACAATATAATTTATGGCGCGGCCAGCGGTGGATTAACATATACTGCACCTTCTACCCCTATCCGAAATATAGACGATGAACAAGTATTAACATTCTCGAATATAAGCGGGGATACGAGCGAAGACGGAACAACTGCGACCTTTAAAGTAAAACTGGGACTTTCCTCCCCGCCTACCGGAGATGTTACTTTCACTCTTTCCTGTAAATCAGGAAGCACAGAATGTGCAAGTGTGAGCCCTACAAGCCTGACATTTACCTCTTCCGATTATAATGTGAATAAAACGATAACGATCACGGGTAAGAACGATAATAGAGTGGATGGCACCCAAAGTAGTTGTGTATCTTTCAGTCTTCTCACGAGTAGTGATGCGACTTTCGACCAGTACCAACCTCCTGATTATTGTGGAGTCCAAAACCTAGACAATGATAAGTTGATTTGGGTGACTTCGCTCACTAAGAGCGGAAACTTGAACTCAGGCATGACTGTTGCGGATGATAGTTGTAATGATGGAGCTGATCCGAATAAACCAACGGATATGGGAAGTGCCACATATAAGGCTTTGATCGTAGATGGTTCCACAAGAATAGCCACTACAACCGGAACGAATGCGGCCGGCCAAACGAATTGGGTTCTGGATGCAAGCAGGGATTATTATCTAAAGTCAGGTAGTTTACCTTATTCTAATAAAGTATTTACCACGAATTCTTTCAAACTTTTCAGCTTTGGAAGTTTAACTACTGCATTCAGCGGAAGCGGATCTGATTCTTTCTGGACGGGTTTGAATTCGAATTGGACCACTGCGAGTAACCATTGTAATATGTGGACGGATGATATCACTTCTGGGATCACTGGACAGTACGGTATCGGAAATGCTATAGGATCCGGGGCAATCAGTTCCGGAAATGATAGCTGTTCTGTTTCCAAAAAGTTCATCTGCGTCCAACAATAAGAAGAAGGCTCTCTACTCTTAAAGACCGGAGGGCCATCTTACACATTCTTAAAAATCGAAAATTTCTTTAGACAGAACCGTCTAAAGAATTAAGTATGGAGAGAGTGCCGAACCCTAAACCAGTTAAACTCACAGAAAAGGAATTTACTAAAATTTCTAGAGCCCTTGCTGAGCCTAGGAGATTTCAGCTTTTACAATGTATCGGCTCTACTAAAGAACCTACTGCCTGCAGCACCTTGAACAAATCCCAGGATATTAGCCCTGCTACACTTTCTCATCATATTAAGGAATTAGAGAATGCTGGTCTGATAGAAACCTCTAAAGACGGTAAATTTGTAAATATCATCCTAAGAAGGGATGTATTCAAAGCCTACCTGGACAAACTTTCCCAAATCTAGATCGAACCGACCGACGCTCATTCTATTTTAATTAATTCGATAATTATCGAAATATCTAATTATTTTACCAACAAATACTTCGATACTTGTCTAACTATAAAATTATTAGATCCGAATAATCAGGAGTAATCTTATGAGTCAGTTAAAAGGTAAAGTCGCAGTGGTAACCGGAGCTTCTAAAGGAATTGGAGCGAGTATCGCTAAAACATTAGGTTCCGCAGGAGCTTCCGTAGTGGTAAATTATTCTTCAAGCAAAGAAGGAGCGGATAAGGTTGTTGCGGAGATCGAAAAAAGCGGAGGTAAAGCGATCGCAGTCCAAGGAGATATGTCCAAGTCCTCCGACGTTAAACGTTTATTTTCAGAAACGAAGAAAGCTTTCGGTTCCGTGAATATTCTAGTAAATAATGCAGGCGTATTCGAATTTGCTCCGTTGGAAGCGGTTACGGAAGATGAGTTTCATAGACAGATGAATACGAATGTTCTGGGCCCTATTCTCGCAACTCAGGAATCCCTAAACTATTTTGCTCCTGAAGGTGGATCAGTGATCAATATCAGCTCCATTGTGAGCGATATCCCTGTTCCAAATTCCGTTGTATATGCTTCCACTAAAGGTGCGCTGGATACAGTATCCCAAGTATTAGCTTTAGAACTTAGCGCTAAAAAGATCAGAGTGAATACGATCGCACCCGGTGGTGTGGAAACGGAAGGAGCTCATAGACTTGGAATGATAGGAAGTGATATGGAAAAAATGATCGTTTCCAAAACTCCTTTGGGACGTTTAGGACAACCTGAAGATATCGCGAAGGTTGCGTTGTTTTTAGCTTCCGAAGATTCTTATTGGCTTACCGGAGAAAAGATCAGCGCCTCCGGAGGTTATCGATAAAATTTATTAGTTCGCTTTAGGGCATGATTAGTTTGTGATTTAAACCATAAAATTCGAGTAGATCACTTATGTTGGAGTTCCTAATCATGCTCTATGAACTATTTGCGGGAACCAATCCAATTAAAAAACGGCAGAGCCGAATGTATTAAAATACAAACTAACGATCAGAATTCTTTGACCAGAGAGAATATGATAGAACTGGAAAATATCCTGGCTGAGATCGATAAGGATGATAGTATCCGTGCAGTCCTTTTAAGTTCCGATAATCCTAAATTTTTTTCAAACGGTATCGATGCTGAAAATATCCTAAACACACCTCGAGAAAAACTCACAGCCGAAATGGGCCAGATCGTGATCTTATTCGGTAAACTTTTGAGTTTCGGAAAACCTCTTCTCGCAGAAGTTACCGGTTATGCAATGGGAGGTGGTGCTGTCATGACTTTAGCCTGCGATTTTAAATTTATGTTAGAAGGTAAAGCAAGGATCGCATTCACCGAGGTTCTGGTTGGACTTCCTTTACCGATCAGCTTTATAGATAAATTGAAGATTACCGTTAAGTCGGAATATCTAAACGAAGTTTGCCTTTTAGGAACTGCTTATAAGGCAGGAGAAGCAAGGGAAATATCTTTGATCAATGAAACTGCGGAGAATAAGGAAGATCTACGTAAACTTGTTCTGAAAAAATTGGATGAGGTTATGGCAATCGCACCAAGCGCTTACAGAAGGACCAAGGCTGCGATCAATAAAGAGATCAATGATAAATTCGAATCCCAATTGGAATTCACCAAAAGTAGCTTTGAAGATCCTAAGGTAGTGGCAAATTTGTTGGAAGCAATGAGTGCTCTGAAAGAAAAAAGAAGACCGAAACTCACCTAAATATTCGATTTTCTTAAATTTTGATCCTATACGTTTCTAAACCTCCGAAGGCCCAAACTCCTAAAAATTTAGGATACAGGTCCTTCGGAATATTCGCATCCACTAGATTACTTCCGAATTCGCTTCCTGTACTCCCTGATATAATCGTATTTGCTGAGACTGCGCTTGCAGCCATATAAGCGCTAGAGCCGGCACTATGAAAAATATAAGCTCTTCCGGATAACGTAACTCCGTCCGGATAAGTAACTGCTCCAGCAATCAAGTCTCCTAAACCATCTCCATTTATGTCGGAGATCATAAGAGCATTTCCAAAAGATTGGCTAGTAGATTCCCCCACAATTAGATTTGTAGAACCGTTAGAGGCTTGAGCACCATCGCTTAAATTTACGTAAATTCTTCCTAGCGAAGAAGAATAATTTTGAGCGCCTGTAACAAAATCATCGTATCCATCTCCGTTAATGTCTCCAAGCGCAACAGCGAGCCCCACTGCACTTGTAGAGAAGCCGCTGACTATCGTGTTTGCACTTGTAGCAGAAGTGACAGTGATCCCACTTGTAGTCCCTGTGCTATTGAATACATAACTTCTTCCAAAATAGGAACTATATTGAGGAGCTCCTACAGCGAGATCTGCATATCCATCCCCGTTCACATCTCCGGTATATATACGAATTCCAAAATTACTTGCTGACTCTCCAACTATTGTAGTGTTTGCTGAGGTATAGGAGCTCGCCGTGACTCCGGCTGATCCGGTACTATGGAAAATCCAGACTCCTCCTGTATTACCACCAGCATATGCATTTCCGCCTACGATCAGATCTGAAAATCCATCTCCATTTATATCTCCGAGTCCTATCCCACAGGCAAAATTACTTGAACCAGGACCTGAAATAGTTGTTCCAGCGGTGGAAGAAATCCCTCCAGATCCTGTGCTATAATAAATAAATGCAAGTCCTGAATATCCGGAAACATGATAAGCACCATCAGCAAGATCATCATATCCGTCTCCGTTCACATCCCCGAGTGCAATCGCATAACCGAATTCGTTTGAACCAGTATAATTTAAGATACGGTCTGCACCCGCTGCAGTACTTGTAGTAATCCCTGAAGTACTTCCGTGAAATACATAAGTAATACCTTGCAATCCTGAATAATCGGATGCTCCCACCGCAAGATCTCCGAAACCATCTCCATTTACATCTCCCATCGCGGAAGCATATCCCATTCTTCCTTGTCCTGTGATAGAATGGTCGGCCGCACTCGAAGTAGTCGCAACAATTCCGGAAGAACTACCGTTAAAAATATAAGCCGCTCCCAGTCCAGTAGCATCACCAGGAGCCATGACTACTATATCAGCGTAACCGTCTCCGTTTAGATCTCTATTATATCCTTTTCTAATATTCAGACTTAATACTGTGGAAATATTTGCGCTGGAGTCCACGCTCCTGATATTAACGGAATGAAAAGATCCATGCCTCCAAGTTAAGGAACCTGTAGGCAGAGCGAAACTCCAAGTGGTCGTTCCGGTCGCTGCAGTATAAGCTCCCCCATCAATACTAATCTGCACGGCGGATACTAATATATTATCGGAAGAAGTCCCATAGAGAAATCCAGTCTCCACTGTAGGTCTTCCGGAAGTCGGAAGATTTGTGATCGTAACTGTAGGGATCGTTACATCTCCAGGAGTACTGCTTGCATCTACGCAGGTATCTCCAGTAACTAAGCAGGCGACCTGAGCCTCGAGCATCGCTTCGAATGCTATATTCATGGATTTGAGTGAGCAGGATTCCAAAAAGAAAAGAAGAAGGGCCGCTATCCCGTAAGGAATTCCTTTTTTCAGAAATTTTCGCATGCAAATATATTTACATTCGATCGCGAACCCTGTTACAATCCAATTATAAAAAATTGAGAAACAAATCGGAATTTTAGAAAAAAAATACTCCCTCATTTACGGGATATTTTAAAATTTCTAATCCAAACCCCCATTCCGGAATCAGTAGCGTTCGTTCCAAATCACCCTCCCATCCGTGTTTTCCCATCAAATTTACCCAAACGGCTTGTCTGTTTTTTCAGAAGCCAACCCTAAAACAAACGAGAGTTATACGAGGGAGTTAAGACATGCAAAAATTTCTGAAAGACGAAGAAGTCCAGGATATTCTTCTAAAAGCTGCCCTATTCGTGACCGTTTTACTCTTGGTCGTACTTCTTTTTACTGGATGTAATAACGCAAAAGCAGTTAGTATAGATGCAAGTTCCTCTGCGATAGGTGCAATCGCATTCGATGGAAACATAGGAGTTTTCGGAAGTAATACTCCAGGACCTTCCCTTGTCAAAGTGAACGTTATCGGATACTTGAACAAGTCGGGCAAAGAGATGAATCTAACCCTGACAAACACAGATACTTCTGAAACTCAAACACTTCAAATTTCGGATAATGGAACCTTCTCCTTTCCTGACACTTTAGATCCAGGTACAAATTTTACAATCGATCTCGGGACTTATACAGGAGGACAAAATTGTACTCTCACTGGAGATTCCGGAAAAGCAGGTTTAGTAGCTGCTTCTAAAATCGACTGCGAAAGGAACTTAGCAGTTTTCGGGACCTGGTTTAGCGGAAGTGTTCCGGTGATGAATCTATTCCAGGTAAACCAAAAGACTTCTACAGTGGTAGGAACTCCTATGTTTTTTAGCACCAGTGCAGGAATGCCTATGTTGGATCTAGTCTGGTCTGGTAACAAATACCTAGCAGTTTGGACTTCGACCGGAAATACGATCAAAGCTAGATTTCTGGATATTGAACAAACAACTTTGGGTTCTGATATTACGGTGGCGGGAGTGGTTTCCACTGCCTCCGGTGCCAAGATCAGCACGTTATCTGCCGCTTATAATGCGGATCTAGATGAATTCGTAGTAGTATTTGTAGAATTTGGCGGAAGTACTTCTTTCTCAAATTTAGTGAGATATATCCGTATCCATCCGGATGGCACCTTAATTGGAACCCCTACAACTATCAAATCCGTTCTTGGAACGATAGGATCGACTTTCGGATATTCGGATGTAATTTGGAACGGTAGTAAGTACGCAACTGCATTCGAATTTCATGATAATGATACGGATGATGCACCTAATAATTATTTAGCTGTATATAGTTTTACGAATGGTGTAGCCACTCAGGTGAATCAATTATTCTTATCTTCCGGAACCGGTTCCACTGGAGCAATCTTCCCGGTAAGTTCTGCAGGTGCGGCTTATCCGAAATTTATAAGAACTTCTTCCGATGTATGGCTTTTCTTTAATAGATCCAATATGGGAATTACAGACAACACGATCGATTCTAGCTTAATGGAATGGAGAAATTTATCTGGAGTTCCTGCCCAGATAAGAAGAGACACGGTGCCGAATGGTTGTAATCCGAATGGAACCGGATTTCAAACCTATGTTCCTTCTCCAGGAAATTTAGGCTCAAGAGTATTAATGGGTTACGATCTAAGATGTACCCAAAGCGGTTCCCTGTTCTTTGATGTGTATCATTCTCCTTTGAATTCTAGTAACGGAACCTTGGGAACAGTTACGAATTATTCGGGAAGTACACTTGGGCAGAATTTCACTATGGGAAGTTCCACTACTTGTAGGGCTTCCAGATGTTATACAAGTGCAGGTGCATTAGGGGATGGGATATATATCCTAGATCCTAATTTTGACGGAAGTACTCATACTTTCTATTCGATCAAACTCTCTTCTCCGGGAAATTCTGTGGATTTCCCAGTTCAAACTTCTATCCAGTAAACTTGGGCAAGGATCCTAGTTAAGAAAAATGAAATATTATTCTTACAGGATCCTATTTTTTCTTCTTTTCTTTTTATCAAATATTTATTGCTATAAACCGCCACAAGCATCCACACTTTTAGATCTTTTCAGTTTAAAAATGGATCTGGATGCATTCAATACACCTATCAAAGTTTCGGTCCAAGTTTCAGGTTTAAGTTCGGGAACTCTTAGCATCTCTAATCTATTAGGAGAAACTTTGGATTTTCCTTCTAACGGGACTCAGGCATTCCCTACTCTGGTAAAAATGGGAGACCAATATTCAGTTTCTGTAATAGGAATATCAGGCGCGTCTGCACAGCAAGAATGTAAGATCAGTAATCCGGAGGGACCGATTGTATATCCTAAAACCGTAATTTTTATCAGTTGCGGGAAGATATTTTATGATCTATCCGTGAAGGTGATCGGTCTGGATCCTTCGATCGCCGGGACTTCCCCCTTAATTTTACAGAATATGTCCGACAAAATCACTTTTACTGCGGATGGAACAAAAACATTCGCACATAAAGTAGGAGATTCCGCAAATTATTCCGTTAGTTTTATCTCTATTCCTACAGGACATTCCTGCATTTTCATTCCGAACGGTTCCGGAACCGGAACCATGTCCGGAGGAGCGTTAACTCTAGTCTTAGATTGTATTTCGGTTTTAGAAATTTTTCCTAAGTCCAAGATACTCACTCCGAATGGTAAAGTTTCCATCCGACTTTCTTTTCATGGAGTAGATCCTGGAAGCTGTAGTTTCGATCCGATTGCTATTTCGGGAAAAAACAATGTGGCTTCTCTTGGAAATCCACCTAGTGTCACCTATCCTTCCGCACCGGATGATGATACGATTGTGATCACTCCGAATTCTCCGGATAAATGGGGACCTCCCGGAAATTCATTCTTCGAATTAGTAGGTTGTACTGCCAAAAGTCTTCCGATCCAAAATGGAAATCCGATCCATTATGATTTTGTAACTTCTTCGAATATTCGTTTAGTAGATGCAACTAACGGAATAGACGATCCGGGATGTGGAACAGGTTTCGGTCCAAGTGCTTTTTGTAGAAGTATAGAAAAAGGAGTCCAAGAATGCGACTCAAGCGGATCTATCTGTTCCGTTTTTGTGGCTGAAGGGAGTTACACTCCTATTTCTCAAATTTTCTTGAGCGGAAATACTTCCCTATTCGGCGGCTTTAGTCCTGGATTTCCGGATCTGGATTCTGATCCAAACATTCATCCCACAAGAATTGTAGATGATACACTCTCCAGTTGTGGGACTTCCTTTTCAAATTTTTGTAACGCAATTTTGATCTCTACTACTTCTTTGAGTTCAGCGACCACAAACCTTTCAGTGAGTGGGTTCCAGATACAGATGAATCTAATCGGAGATTATTCTACTGGGATCCAAGTTTTGAATTCAAGGACCAATCTAGGACAGATCATCATCTCTAAAAATATGGTTTTTGGGAATGAAACGAATTCGAACGGTTTTGGGATCCGTGCAGGATTAGTAATAAATCAATCTGATCATGTTATAGTAACAGAAAATTGGTTAAGAGGAGGTTCGGGAAGATCTCATTCCGTAGGGGTAATGTTAGAAGGTTCCGGATCCACTTTACAACCTATCATACTTTCCAGAAATATTTTAGACGGGTTGGTTAGTATAGAACCTGCAGGATTCAGCGCCGGACTTTGGATAGAAACGGGGATTTTTGAAGGAGCAATCGTTTCCGAAAATAAGATCAATGCATATCAATATCTAAATCCTAGTTTGGTTTCTGAAAATTCATACGGGATCGTTTTTACAGATGCAGTAGATTCAAGTAATATAATAAATAACGATATTTATATAGGGAATTCTCAGAATTTTTCTCTCGGAAATTCCGTAGGAATATTTACTCAGGCTGGATTCGGAATTCATAAGATCCTAAATAACCAAATTTTTTCCAGAAATCTTTCCGCAAATAGTGCCGGGATTATTTTTGGAAGTCCTCCTGAGCCGACTTCCGTAGTAAGAGGAAATAATTATTTTGTAAGCGTTCCTATCGTAATAGGCTTCGACCAATATATTTTCTGCGGAAGTACATTAAACCAAGAGGACTGTGTTCATCCGATCTCAGGACAATTAGTAGGAGATTATTCCAATAGTTATGGTGCTGATCCTAAGTTTGTAGATACAGCCGTAATAGAAAAAATCTGGAATTTTAATCTTCCCTTTGGAATTCCAACATCCGCCAATTCTCCTTGTTCTTCTTTATATGGTGGAGTGGATTTAAGTACGATCACACTTCCAATTACTGCGATCCCTTTTTTACAAACCGATTTTTACGGAAGTCCAAGAACAAATTCCTCAAGCCCATTTACTCCATCAGGAGCAGGTTCTATTTCGATTGGCGCAATAGAATCCGATGCAAATTGTTTCTAAACTTTTATACCAAAGGCCAATACAATTTGAAACAATCTGCGCGGATTAAAGACTTGATAGATCCTAATCGGAGCTTTCCATGGAAGTATGTCAGACATTTCGATTTACGAAATCACAGTAACACAAGTAATCAAAAACCTAGAACACCTAAAACGATTTATAGATAAGGGCAAAAGTTTCGCCGAATCTAAAAAGATCGATATAGATGTTTTATTAAATTCAAGACTTGCCCCGGACCAATACAATTTCATCCGACAGATCCAGTTAGCCTGCGATACTGCAAAATTAGGAGCGGCCCGCTTAACCGGAAAACATTTCCAATCTCACGATGATAAGGAAAAAACTCTTTCTGAAATAACTGACAGAATTGATTCAGTTGTTGGTATTTTGAAAGGCCTAAAACCGGAAGATTATAAAGAGGCTTCTGATATCAAAATTTCTCTACCTCGTTGGGAAGGAAAATCCCTTACCGGAAAAGAATACGCCCTCCATCATATGATCCCGAACTTCTTCTTTCATATCGTGACCGCTTACGATATTCTCAGACATAACGGAGTCGAACTGGGGAAAAAGGATTACTTGGGAGACTTTCCTTTTAAATCGTAACGTCGAAGTTACTACATTTAGAGATCTTTGCGCCTTCGCGACTCTGCGTGAATCTAAGCAGCTCGCGCCAGGGATCGATGCGGGGTCGCGAAGCGACCGAAGCGGAGAGCCCGACCGCCTTCAGGCGGGGGCGCCCCCCATTTTTTTCCCAAAATTCTCACATTTTTCAAACTTAGGTATTTACCTAAGTTTATTCTTATGATATAGTTAGGTAAGTGCCTAAGTATAGTAACAGTCTGGATAATATGTTTCATGCTCTAGGGGACCCAACAAGAAGGTCCATTTTAGAACGTTTGAGCATGGGGCCGGCAACTGTAGGAGAACTGGCGGAGCCTTTCAAAATGGCCCTTCCATCTCTCATGCAGCATCTAGGTGTGTTGGAAGATTCCTCTCTGGTTCGTTCCGAAAAAGTGGGTCGTGTAAGAACTTATAAACTTACCCAAGATACCATGAAGGCCGGAGAAGATTGGTTCGTTAGACAACGCACACATTGGGACAGAAGGCTCGACCAACTGGACAGTTACTTACTTGAAATGAAGGAGAAAGAAAATGGCAAAAACTAATTATTACCAACCGGACCCAAAAACAGATCTAGTTCTTGAGAGGATCGTAGATGTTCCTACAGAACTGGTTTGGAAAGCATGGACCACTCCGGAACATATACTCAAATGGTTTACCCCTGCCCCTTGGAAAACTATTGATTGTGAGATCGATCTTAAGCCGGGTGGAATCTTCCGCACGACTATGTTGTCTCCGGAAGGACAAGAGTTCCCGAACAGCGGTTGTTTTTTGGATATCGTAGAAAATGAAAAACTTGTATTCACCGATATTTTCGAACCGGGTTTTAAACCTACTCCAAGTGGCGGATTTTTTACAGCGATACTTACATTAGAAAAACATGGTAATGGAACCAAGTATCATGTTCTTGCTCGTCATAAAGACGAAGAGACCAAAAAGAAACATGAAGAGATGGGTTTCCACGACGGTTGGAACACAGCTCTCGACCAATTAGTAGAACTCATGAAAGCAGTTCGCTAAGATTTCCATATAGACGATCATCTAAAATCGGAATATTATCCCTCTTCCGGTTTTAGTTGGTCTTTCCTAACCCTAAAATGCGATCTTATACGTTGCATGGCATCTAACACAATTTTGAGTAAGCTTATCTAATTCTTTTAGAATACTTTTAGTGTCTTTTTTTTGTCTTAGATCTTCTGCAATCTTATCGAATTGATCATGAGTGCCGAATCCTAATTGTTTAAATTCGATAGGCAATTTAAGAAGGATCGTTTTTTCTTCGTCCTCCAGTTTTTTTACCATTTCCATTCCGCTTGCAGAAGCAGCCAATTCAGCCTTTTTATAATCATCTTCGGCTAACGCGGAAACGATCCCGTTAACGGATGCAAGTAGCCCCCTCATTTCCGTTAGAACTAAATTTTTCTCTTGAGAATTCAAATGGATTGCAACTCTTCCATCTATCGATTCGGACACATTTCCAGATAAGAAAAAATACAAAAAAACGGAAGCTGAAATTGCCCATAATACTAAAGAGATCAATCCTAAGGGAATTTTTTTCACAATTTACTCCATTCTAAAAATAGTAATTTTTGGTAATATAATATCATCTGTTCAGGATCATCTAACTAGTTTAATAAAAAAATCAGTCAGCGCTTCCGGTAATTCTTTTGGATTCGGCAAGATCCTATAGGATTCTTTTCCAAGCATTGCCGGAAGATACTGTTTTGCACTTTTATCTATTGCAAGTGCAAAAACTCCCACATTAGATCTTTCGCATTCTAGGATCGCTTTTTTAACGTCCTCTATTCCGTATTTCCCTTCGTAACGATCATAGTCATTCGGTTTACCGTCCGTCAAAAGTAGGATCCAACGTTTTTGGCTTTTTTCGTTTTGGATCAAAGAGAGAGAATGTCGGATGGCAGGTCCAATTCTAGTGTATCCTTTCGCTTCCATAAGCCCTATCTTCTCTCTGGATCTTTCCCAAGGTTCATCAAAACTTTTTATATTAGAATAATCACAATGATTTCTAGTATTAGAATAAAATGAATCTATCCTAAAACGATCTCCAAATTCGGAACAGATCTGCCCGAATAATACCAAAGAAGCCTTTTCCACATCCAAGATCTTTTGGTTATCCACATAAGAATCGGTGGATAAACTCATGTCGGCAAGTAGAAGTATAGAAACCTCTCTAAGTCTTTTCCTATCGGACAAATACACATTTTCAGTTGGAGTTTGCCCGCAAGACAGATCCGAAAAATATTGTAGAGCGGCGTCCAGATCCAAATCTTCTCCGTAAGTTTGTCTTTTTAGAGAAGTTTTGAGATTAAAGAATCGATTCATTCTAGATCGAAGTGAATTTAGTATATTATAATTTTCTTGGAAAACTTTTTGGGTGAATCCTTGATTTCCATCCGGGAATTTTTTAGGGAATACCTTACAATGATCCTTTCTATATTTCCTTTTTTTGTAATCCCATTCGTCATAAGAGATCGGTTTTTCATGAGAGCGATCATTCTCCACTTCTCCGGCAAATAGTCCGGATAAAAAATCAGTCCTAAAAACGGAATGTGTAGGTTCATTAGAACGAACCGTATGCCTAAGATCTAACTCCCGGATCGCATCTTCTTGTTCCGATAAAGTATCGGATCCATCAAAATCACGCCAATTTCCCTGGAATTCTTCTGCGGTTTCTACCTTTTCGAATTGGTGCATTAGAGTATAATCTTCTTGTGATTTTAGATCCGCCTGAATGGTTTCGATCCTTTCTCTGGGCACACCTTCTATTTCCGTTTCTATCTTATCGTTTTCAGTTTTTTGAGAGAGCAATTCCTGAGATGTGATCCGACTTTCTAATGTAGATGAAGAAGAAGACATCCAGATCCCATATAGTAAAGAAAGATCCTCAGGTGTTTTTTTATTTTTTGACACTGATCTTTGGAATTCTCTTTCTACATTCTCTACAGATCTAAGAAGGGATTTTATATCCGGATAATTTTTCTCTATACTTTCAATAACCTGTGGATAGGTTTCCTTTGCGATCTTTATAGATTCACTCTTGCTCCTTACCTCTCCCTTTTTCCAATAAAATCCTAATCTTCTCTGTTCTGAAATATAAAGTATTCTGAATATATAAAATTGAATATTCGAGAATGAATCCGGTCCATTAGAATAGGACCCGGGCAAAAAATAGAATTGATCCTGAAATCCTCCTTCTTTTTCGGCAGGTAATATTTCTATATTTTCTCCGGTTAAAGACTTTGCTAAAATTGAAAGTCTTGGTTTCATATCGGACAGTTTTATTATTTTATCTTTTAAGGATGGATCTTTTTCAGAAGAGAAAATTTCTCTAACAGTATTATATGTCTTTTTGAATACGAATTCTTCCCAACCCATATCAGATCATCAAAGAGACTAGATCTTTTAATGAACGGATCGTATCCGGATCATCACTTAATGGTTGTACTATTGCGACCTCGCAGGATAATCTAGATGGCAAACCTGTAGAGATCAATTTTGCAGCATCCACTAGCAATCTTGTGGAACAAGATTCCAATAATCCTAACTCCGTAAGATTCCTGATCTTCTCCGCAAGTTTTACAAGTTTAGAAGAAACAGAAGAAGAAATTCCGGTTTCTTTACTCAAAATCTCGCTTTCAGTCTCCTTATCCGGATAATCGAATTGAATAGATATAAATCTTTGTCTTGTAGAAGGTTTTAATTCCTTCCAACCTCTTTGGTAACCTGGATTATAAGAAGCAACAAGTACGAAAGAATCGGGGGCTTTCAAATTTTCATTCTTTCTATCTATAAAAATTTCTCTTCTATGGTCCGTTAAAGGATGGATAGAAACGATCGTATCCGGTCTTGCTTCCGCAATTTCATCAATATATAATATTCCACCGGAACGAACACTTCTTGTCAATGGCCCATCCTGCCAGACAGTCTCCGAACCTTGGATCAGAAATCTTCCCAACAGATCCACAGCGGAAGTTTCCTCATGACAAGATACACTTGTCATGGGAAGATCTAATTTGGACGCCATAAATTCTACAAATCGGGTTTTACCGCAGCCGGTAGGACCTTTTAGCAAGATGGGAAGTTTGTTCTTATAAGCGTGTTCGAATATTTCTATCTCTTGCCCGATCGACTTATAATAAGGGACTTCAGCTTGCACTAACGTCCCATTTTTATGATCTTTTTTAGGATCTACGGGCAAGAGAAATATCTCCCGAAGCCTGCTCCGCACCTAAGGCCTCATCTGTAGGAGCTCCAAAGCGTACGAAGTTTATAATGAATGCGACGATCCCGGAAGTGAAAACGAATGCAGCAAGGACCAAACCTAAGAAATGAACTTGGATCTCTTTTTGAACCGTCAAAAAGTCTAATCCTAATTTTCTTTCTAAGTAAACTTGTGCGATACCCGCCACTGCAAAAGCTCCAGTCATTCCTAACATTCCGATATTGGAGGCCCAGAATGCGAATAGTCCGGTCGGATTATTCCAAAGTTTTCTGCCGGTAAGTAATGGCATCGCATATGTTAAGATCGCAAACACGATCATTGCATAAGCTCCCCAGAATGCTAGGTGTCCATGCATAGCTGTAATCAATGTTCCATGAGTGTATAAGTTTACCTGAGGAAGAGTATGAGCAAATCCTAAAAACCCGGCACCCACAAAAGACATGACTGCACTTCCGATCGTCCAGAATAGAGCGATCGTATTGGGATGATTCCTTCCACTTTTTCTATACATGGAGATTGCAAACATTGCCATCGCAAGAAATGCAAGAGGCTCCAACATGGAGAAAAATCCACCCACCCATTTCCAATATTCAGGAACCCCTATATAATAATAATGGTGACCTGTTCCTAAGATCCCGGACAAAAAAGTTAATCCAACGATCACATATAACCATTTTTCGATAACTTCTCTGTCCACTCCGGTGAGTTTGATAAGAAGGAAAGAAAGGATACCTCCCATGATCAATTCCCAAACACCTTCTACCCAAAGATGAACTACCCACCAACGGAAGTAAGAGTCCACCGTTTGGCTATTAAATTGGATCATTCCGGGAAGATACAAAAGGGCAGCGGAAAAAAGGCCAAAATACAGAACAAGAGAAGTTGTAGTGTATCGTTTAGCTTTCCAAACAGTCATTCCTATATTAAAAAGGAATAATAGGACGTTGACTACCACCAGATAATCCAAAGGACGAGGGATCTCTAAAAACTTTCTCCCCTCCCAAAAATTCAGGTGGAATCCTATGATAGAAACAACTCCCACCAAAATCAGGGAAATTAGCTGGATATATGCCAGCTTTTCCGAATAGATCTCTCTGTCGGATTCGTCAGGAATTATATAATGTGCCGCTCCCATAAAACCAGTGAGTAACCAAACCACTAACAAATTAGTATGAGTCGCCCTGGCAGCATTGAATGGAACCCAATCGTGTAGAACATCGAAACCCATTCTCGCAAATCCCATCACGAATCCATAAACTATTTGCAAGGACAATAAGAGCATGCAGGTAGCAAAAAACCAGTATGCAATTTTTTGAGATTTATATTTCATAAAGAAACCATTATATTCTAATCCTATTTGTTTATTTCAGTTGGGAAAGATAAGAGGACAAATCCTTGATCTCGTTATCACTTAGGGGAAGTTTAGGCATAGCAGTGCCCGGCTTGATCTTTTGCGGATCCCTCAGCCAATTTTGTAGATAAGCGATATCATATTTTTTCCCTACAGAATCTAATGCAGGCCCCACATTCCCTCCAGCACCCCCAACCGAATGGCAAGCGGTGCAAATCTGTTTAAACTTTTCGGGTTGGACAACAGCGGCAGATTCCGCATTTACGAGTTGTGTGGAGGATTTATATTCGGGTTTAGGAGGAAATCCTTTCAGATCCAACTCTCCATTCCATTTTAAAAATGCGATTATATCCGAGATCTGAGATTCGGAAAAATCGTATTTAACCATTTTCCTTTCTCCAGGATACATCGCTTGTGGATCCTTTAAGAAAACACGGATCCATTCCGGACCTCTTCTTTCGTAAACCTTGGTCAACTCAGGTGCGTAATACGCTCCTTCTCCCAAGATCGTATGACACCCCATACAATTATTCTTTTCCCAAAGCTCTTTGCCTCGGATCACTTCTTCACTTAAAGTTTTGGAAGAACTAGAAGAATAAACGTATTTTAAAGAATCATAAGTGAGAAGCAGGAAAACTGCGGAGAATAAAAACGTCCCAACCAGGAAAAATAATTTCGCCTGAAATTTTGTAAGCATACCCTCTTCCTTATCTTTAAAAAAAACCGCGAGCTCGCGGGAAACAGTGATTTAGAAATCGAGAGTATTCTCAGAGATGTTTCAAAAAATTTCCTTGATATAGATCAAGTACGTTTGGAAAATTTTTGAGCTCTTTTGGCTTGAATTATTTTTTAAAATGAACATAAAACAATTGTTATGGCTAAAACGTTAAGCGTTCAAACAAGCGAACATTGGATAGAGATCCAAAGGGAATTCCCAAATGAACTTGCATCTATCGGCATTCGAAAAAAAATTTTAAAAGGTGAAGTAGTTTTCGGAGAAAGAGATCCTTATGACGGATTTTTCGAGATCGTATCCGGTATTTTCAAAGTGTATTCCTTATCCCAAGAAGGAAAGGAAGCGATCCTGAAAGTATTTTATCCGGGAGAATTGATCGCTTCTCATCCGATTTTTCAACCAAATGAACCCTGTTTTTATCCTGCATTCTGCGAAGCGCTAAAAGAAGGAGAATTGATATACTATCCTAAAAGAGAATTTACCTCCTTCTTATTCGAAAACACCAAAGCTCTTTATTTATTTTCAGCTGTAACGATACAACATCTCAATTATTTCAGAAAAAAATTGGTAGAGAATCTGTATCTCTCCGTAAAAGACAGGATTTTGAATTTTTTAAAAGAATGCGGAGCTTCTCAGAAATTTATCACACTTCCTATCAGCAAAAATCAATTGGCCTCGCTGATCGGAACCACCCCGGAATCCGTAAGTAGAGCATTTAGATCTCTTTTGGATGAATGTATCTTGGAGGAAAAAGATTCTTCCTATAGAATACTAAAAGAAAATCACCCGAAACAAATCCATGAGTTTCCTGCTTTGAAACAATAGCCTTGGTTATATAGGCATTTTTAAGCTTGACCTGCGAATAGTGCATACACACTATTTTATTAGAAAATATGAAAAATAAACCTTCCTCTTCTGAACTCAAAAAAATAGGACTCTCCTGTCTGAACGTAAGTTTAAGAAGGACCGCAAGATTAGTTACTTCCTATTATGATTCTATACTCAAACCTTCTGGGCTTAGAATAACACAATTCAGCATCTTAGTGGGAATTGGACACGAAGAAGAATGTAGTATCACGGACCTTTCCAGACTTACGGATATAGACAGAACCACACTACAAAGAAGTCTGGAGATCCTAAAAAGGGATAATCTGATCCGGATCGAAAAAAAAGAAGCCGGGAATATCCGAAATTTGTCTCTCACCAAAAAGGGAGAATCCAAATTGGCGGACGCCATCTTACTTTGGGAAGATGCACAGAGCGAGCTTACTAAATCTTTAGGAAAATCTAAATTCCAAGAAACCTTAAAGATATTATCTGAAGTCAGAAAAATTCCGGTTTTAGAAACCCAAAACCAGGTCTAAAGACTATATTAGATGCGAAGAATCGTAATGTGATATATAGTGTATATACAACATATAGGAAGATAATATGACAGTCATAATAGATGGGGCGAGAACCCCTTTTGGAAAGTTCGGAGGAGGACTAAAAGACTATAGTTCTTCCGATTTGGCGGTAATTACAGCCAAAGAAACAATTCGTAAAACCGGAATAGATCCTTCCAAAATAGAGGAATCTATTTATGGAAATGTAATACAGGACAATAAAGATTCCGCTTATCTTGCTAGACATATCTCTCTCAGATCAGGTCTTTCTGAACAATCCAGTGCGCTTACGGTAAATAGACTTTGTGGTTCCGGATTGGAGAGTATACTGATAGGCGCACGTAAAATCCGATCCAAAGAAAACGATCTCATACTCGCTGGCGGAACAGAATCCATGAGTAATGCTCCCTTTGTATTAAAAGGTGCCAGATGGGGAAATAAATACGGAGATACAATCGCAGAAGATCGACTCGCTCAGAGTCTCACGGATTGTTTTGCGGATCTGACAATGGGAATGACTGCAGAGAATATCTCCCAACATTTCAAAATTTCCAGATCGGAACAAGATGAATGGGCGGGTATTTCTCAAGTTAGAGCGGAGAAGGCCACAAAGACCGGAACCTTCTCCTCCGAAATGATATCCGTCCAAACCGGAGGAAAAAAATCTATCTTATTAGATAGAGATGAACAGATACGAGGCGAAGAATGTTTACCTCAACTGAAAAATCTGCCGACTTCATTTTCAAAAGATGGAACCGTCACAGCAGGAAATGCCTCCGGAATCAACGACGGCGCGGCATCCGTCCTACTTGCTTCCGAGGAGTGGGTCAAAAAGAACGGATCAAATCCTTTAGCATCCATATTAGGTTATGCTAATGTGGGTTGTGATCCAAAAATGATGGGGTTAGGTCCCGTATTTGCGATCCCTAAAGCATTACAAAATTCCGGACTGAGTATAAAAGATATAGATCTATTCGAGATCAACGAAGCTTACGCCTCTCAAACTTTAGCGGTGATCAGAGAATTAGGATTAGATCCGGAAAAAACGAATGTAAACGGAGGAGCGATCGCAATTGGCCATCCTCTAGGAGCCAGTGGAACGAGAGTTACATTAGCATTAGCCTACGAACTTAAACGTAGAAATTTAAGATATGGAGTGGCCTCACTTTGTATAGGAGGAGGACAAGGGATCGCTATCGTATTAGAAAATTATAATTTTAAGAAATGATTTTAGAAAAGAGAGCGAAAGAGATAGTAGCGGAAATATTGCGATGCACCGCCTGTGGTGCATCCGCGAAGCGGGTTCGCTAAAAATCTTTTAAGGGAAAAAGAGGACTCGCCTATTATTAGAATCCATTACCCAAAGGCCGCAAGGAGCGGCTGCCACGGAAACAACGCTTCCAGTATTTTCCGCAGTAGCGGCTGCGTTAAAGCCTGCATTAAAATCCGGTTTACCTAATACTGCATCTGCTCCTTTCCCAAGACTACTAAACGGAGGGGAAAAACGGACGGCCCTTCCATTACCAGTATCTGCTACCCAAACCGCTCCACTGGAATCGATACTAACTGCATTGGGACCTGCTAAGCCAAAACGACCCGACCCTGACGCAGAAGTAGTAAAATTGGGTTGTCCAAGAACCATATTTGCTTGCATTCCAGTTGAAAAAGGAGGGCTAAATCGAAGAACCCTATTATTTCCGTACTCTGCAACCCAAAGATTTCCCGCTGGATCCACAGCAACCCCTGTAGGACGGGTTATCGTAGTATTAGATGCGGGCCCGCCGCTTCCTGCGCCACTTAAACCTAATACACCGAGTGCTTTGTCAGCTGACATACTGTTTGTAATAGGCGCTTGATAATGCGTAACCCTATTATTGAAATAATCTGCGACCCATACCCCCCCGTCAGTGGGATCTACAGCAACTCCATATGGATTATTAAGCTGGTCAGGATTACTTCCGGAACCCCCAGTTCCAAGCATCATATCAGGCGAATCTCCCGAAATCATTCCGGGAGCATAATGGACAACCTTGTTCCCAGTAGAAGTAGTTCCAGCAACCACCCAAAGCCCTCCGCTTAGATCCATGGCGATTAATCTTGCTTCCAGTGGGTTAGCAGTAAGTATAATATCTGCATCTGCATTCGTCTGTATAGGTGAAGGGAAATGCAGGATTCTAGAATCGGCAGGACCGCCGTAAGCATCCGATACCCAAAGCCCCCCTTGAACGTCCATTGCGGCTCCAGCAACACCTCGAAATTGATTTGGAGCTGTCCCAAAAGCACTGTTGTCCGTAAAATCGGCTTGGCCTAGAACTATGGTTGCCGCCTCTCCATTTTTAAAAACATTGCAGGAATTTTCTATAGCTCCACCCCCACAGGTGGAGCTCGTATCGTTTACAAGGAATTTTAAAAGTTGAGTGTTTAAAAACGTATCACTTGAGGGATCACAAGGGTTTTCGGTAGAAATAGCCCCACAACTTATAAACAAAACCGCACAGAAGATATATAATAAATTATTAATATTCCGATTCAAGGGAAGAAATCCTGACATTCGATAAGTAATTTAGACGAACAGCTTTCGATTGCAAAGCAATTTATTTACTAAGTAAGCGAAACCCAGATCCCTCAAACGAGTAGTTTTAGTCTTCTTTTTAGTTTCTCAATCTCTTCCGATTTTTTTTCTGTAGACCAATTCCATTCTTTGCCCGCAATCTCAGTCACTTTGGAGAGCACATCGTCTGTTGGAAGTCCAACAGTTCCGAGACCGGTTCGTCTCAACAAAATATCCTGCAAGTTCATAGCCATTTCGAAACGAATCGCGTATAGAACTTGAGCGGCCAATTCTCCATCTTCATCCAATACTTCTGATAACTGTTTAGAAGAATTTGCTAATTCCAAAATGGATTCATATTCGGTTCCATAATGACGAACCAGATACTCTATAGTATTTTTAGAAACATTAGGATAAGAATTTTTAGCATTTTCTAAATAAGATTCTATGTTTGGAATCTCGCATCCCTTTAAGAATTTTTTCTCAGAAACATTAGGTCCTGTTTTTTTAGGCAGTTTCCTTTGAATGAGTTTGAATATTTTTTCTGCGAAGTGACGACTAGTTGTATATTTTCCACCGCCGGCACTGATGAGTCCCTCTATCCCATCCTTAGAATGATCCTGCAATTCTGATTTTCGGGAAGCTGAATACGTTTCCTTATCTTCTCCTCCAGTTTCTGCAAGAGGCCTAAGTCCACCATAAGCGAACTCAATATCTTTTAATTCTAATTTTTCAGAAATTAAACCGGAAGAATTGATATATTCTAAAAATTCTAAAATACTTTCGGGAGAAAGTTTCCAGTCTTCTACAGGGCCATAATATGCTTTTTCAGTAGGCCCGATCATATTTTTCCCTCTCCAGGGAGCAAAACTGAAATGTCCTTTTTTACCTACATGAAGCACCATGGTGTCGAAGTATTTTTTTGTGATCAGATAAATCCCTTCTGATCTTGTTTTAGGGACCGGGACTTTTATCTTCTTAGTCCCATTCAGAAGGTCCTGGCTCCAAGGTCCGGAAGCGTTCACAACCACAGAAGCATTTAATTTTACGTTTTTATTATGAATGATATCTTTAACAATGGCCCCGATCACTCGGTTTCCTTCGAAAATTAATTCTTCCGCTCTTGTATAATTGGAAACCGACGCACCTTCTTGGACTGCCGATTTTAGAAATGCAAGAGTCAATCTTTCAGGGCTAGGCATGATACAATCGTAAAAATAGATCGCAGAATCCATAGCCAGACCTCGGCTTTGGATCTCCTTTTTAGAAAGGTTTTTATGTGCAGGGATCTTTTTGGATTTGTCCCAAGTCCGGTTTCTATCAAAAGAAAGTAGGTCGTATACAAATAGACCGATTCTTTCCAAAAGACCGGGATTCGGAAGTATCATCGGATAGGGATATACAAGGTTCGGAGCTATATTAGATAGGATCCTTCTTTCTTTAAGTGCTTCCCTGACTAAAGACAGATCAAAACGTTTTAAGTATCTGAGTCCACCATGGATCAGTTTTCCTGTGGCAGATGATGTTGCTCCACCGAAATCTTCTTTTTCGACCAAGGCAACGGAAAGTCCTCTACTCGCTACCTCATAGGCTAAGGCAGAACCTGTGATCCCACCTCCTATAATCAATACATCAAAGAAGGCCTCATCTTTTGCTCTTTCGATAAATCGATCCAATTTTTGAGGATTCATTTACCTGCCTTCGAAGAAGAAATGATCTCTCTGATCTCTTTTTGCAAAGCCGACCTCTCACTCTCGATATTCCAAAGTCCTAAACGAAAAACTAATATAGGAAGTCTCCATTTCTCTATATTCTTCCAATCCATTCCGGAAACGGAGAGATATCTTTTTAAATAACCTTTTAAGATGAACTTTCGAACCACTGTATAGAATAAAACTTTTAAGAATGGAGTTCCCGGCCAAAGTTCCGCGTCTTGGAATAAAAAGACAGTAGAAGCGACATCAGCTGCCGGATCTCCTTTTAAAGCAGTCATCCAATCTATGATCACAAATGAATCCTTTGTAACGACCACATTTTCAGGATGAAAATCCAGATGTAAAATAGAAGAACCTTCAGGTAGATTTTCTATAAGTCGTTTTGCGACCTTCTTCTCTTCTTTGTTCAAAAAAGAAAGTGGTTCTCGAGAAAGAACCTTCACAGCTTCTGCTCTGATATCGTTCATCTTCTTGGTTTTTTTATTATGCAAATCCAGATGAAGGTCTGCGAGTATTTTAGAAAGACTGAAAAGTGCCAGAGGGTTTTTGTCTGGAAGTTTGGTGAGAGAAATTCCATCCAATCTATCAAAGATCAATCCGTGCCTATCTCCGACCTTGACCTTCTCATAACATTTCATAGAAGTGGCATTAGACGAGAAAGCAATTACGGAATTGGAATATTCAGTATCTACTTCAGAAGCAGGGAATTCTTTAAAAAATAATTTTAGGATTTTGTCTTGTCCGTATTCCGAAATTTCGGCGGACCTACCTATTGCGAGTGATTTTCCAGGGCTTGGTCGGTTTGATTTTTTGGCAGGCATGATTCTCTTCTCTATTTATTAAACAAAAACTGATTCTATAACTATACATGCATGAGCAAGAAGTAATTTCGAGAAACTTAAATAAGTTTGATGCCGAATTTTTCAAGAACGTAATTGAAAGAAATGAAAAGTAAAATAGTAAGTAGAACGCAAGATCCAAGTGCAGACCAAAAACCGAATGTAGAATACAGTTTAGGAAATACCAAGAACATTGGCAAAGTAGGGATCACAAACCAAAAAGTATAATATGCATGATTAGATATTTTTTCAGGATCTGTTTTTTCAAACTGCAACCATAATAATGTCAAAATGGTCACCAAAGGAAGAGAAGCAATCAAGGCTCCTACTCGATCATTTCTACGAGCAATTTCAGAAATTAAAACCACTAATGCAGAAGTCACTGCGTATTTAAGTATAAGATATAACATAGATCTTGAGAATTATCATAGTAGTAACTCAAGGGTTTTTCACAAGTTTATAACCGTAATATAAATTTCTATTTTTTGATTTTTCTGCTGATCCCTAAAACTGAGATATCATCTTGTTTTGGAGAGCCGTCCAAAAATTCATCCAATTTCTTTAATATTTGATCGATCCCGTCTCCGATCGGGATTCCTTTTAGGTTTCCTATGATCGCCTCTACTCTTTTTTCTCCAAACTCCTCTTTATTTGAATTCCATTGTTCAAAAAGACCATCTGTAAAAAGTATCAGCTTAGAATCTTGGGTAAATTCCATCTCATTGGAAGTGTATTTTGTATTCGGAATAACCCCCATGATCCTTCCGGTTTTTTCCAAAGAGTGGATCTCTCTGTCTTGGATCAAATATTGAGGAACATGTCCCGCAGAGGAATACCGGATCAAATTCAAATTTGTGTCTATATCGACCACTATACAGGTAAAAAATTGATTCAAATTTTTGAATGTATGTAAGAACTCATTGTTTAAATGATACAAAATTTCAGTAACACTATAAATCCCACGTTTTAGAGATTCATAAATCGCTTTGATTGCCATAGTCAAAAGAGCAGCCTGCACTCCATGTCCGGTCGCATCCGCAAGAAATACTCTGGTCAGGCCTGGACGAAGTTCCATGATATCGAAAAAATCCCCTCCTACTTCTGTAAGAGGAAGATATCTTACCGTAATTTCTAAATCGACTGTGAGCTTATCTTCCTGAGATATGATCCCGGATTGGATCTTTCGAGCAGTGGATAGATCACTTTGGAGTAAACTTAAGTTATGCTCCAACTCAATAGCCAAAGTTTCTTTTTCTTTAATATTGGTCCTGATTTTATCCAGCACTAGGTTATATCTTTCAGCGATCTGCCCTACTTCCGTAAATGGTTCTATCGAAAGATCTTGGCTTAGGTCACCTGTCTGTTTCTGATATTCCATTTCTAAAAATAGATCTATTAGCTCAGTAGTGGCTCTATGTTCTGTATAATTCAGGCCTTGGTATTCATTCTGAGGAGAAACTCTCAGGCTATAAAAACGATGTATAACAAAAAGAAGAGGATAACTCACACCGAAAGAAAGAATTGCACAAGAAACGACGCCGAGTAACTGAATGAGAATCTGAGTATTCCTATCTAATCCAGTGCCTAAAATAGCCAGATCACCAAAAAATCCCACTGCTAAGGTGCCCCAGATACCGGAAACAAGATGAACAGGAATAGCTCCAACAGCGTCATCCAGCTTAAGTTTGTCTAAAAGAACTCCTGCTTCAAACATTAAAATTCCAGCAATTAGTCCGATCAAAAGTGATTCCAAAGAATTAACCGCATTACAAGGAGCAGTGATTGCAACAAGTCCTGCTAAGGTTCCGTTTAAAGGAAGAGTAGCTTCTGCATATTTTAATCGGATCCAACCGTAAATCAAACTGGAAGCCATTCCGCCCGACGCTGCAAACATAGTATTCGCAATAATCTTTGGAACTTCGGATGTGAATGCAAGAGTACTTCCCCCATTAAATCCTATCCAACCAAACCAAAGGATCAATGTTCCAAGCATAGCAAGTGGAAGATTATGCCCTGTGATCTTTCGAACTGATCCGTCTTTACCGTATTTTCCAGTTCTGTTACCGATGAGTATCATCGCAGAAAGGCCGACCCATCCGCCTACGCTATGAACCGCAGTGGAGCCGGCAAAATCCATAAAACCAAGATGGGTGAGCCAACCGGTAAATTGATTCCAATCTTCTAAACTTCTTCCCCAAACCCAATGGCCGAAAATCGGATAGATCAAAGAGGAAATGATCGTGGTGACTATAATATAGGCACCGAATTTCATTCTTTCTGCAACTGCACCAGAAACTATAGTGGCAGCGGTCCCACAGAACATAAGTTGAAATAGGAAAAAAACGGAAGTTTCAGGACTCGTTTTGGAAAAATCAGGAAAGAACATATCCTTTCCGATCCAACCATAATAAGTTGAACCAAACATAAGCCCGAATCCTATCGAATAGAAGACAAGCGTAGCGATCCCGAAGTCGGTAATATTCTTAATGGCTACGTTAATCGAATTCTTGGTGCGCGTTAGGCCGGATTCCAAACATAAGAACCCGGCCTGCATGAAAAAGACCAATCCCGAAGAAAGAATGATCCAAAGAATATCGAAATTCGTTTTAGGCATCGAATTTCTTATTTCAGAAAATGATAAGCGAATTGGCAAGAAGCATTTCTTCTAATTCCTAAAGTACGCCAGGCTTCAAAGATGTGAAATAAACTCCGGCTCCCTGTCCCAGCGATCATGTAACCCATCAAAGTAACTAATTGGAGCCCCCGCCCATTCCTTAGGGTCTAGATCATCCAATGCGCCCAGATTAATAGCGATATTTTTACCACCCGCTTCGGGGACATCCCCCCATCCACCGATACCTACTCCACAATGTTTACAAAATATTCCGTCGATCCGCGTGGAATATATAGTAACTTCTTCCTCTCCCTCTAGATATTTAAAGTTTTCAGGTTTTACAGAGACTCCCCAAAATCTCCCTTTAACACAACTGGTACAGTTACATTTAAAAGTTCCTTGAGTGAGATCTATCCATGCCTCGAAACGGACCTTTTTACAACGACAGCTTCCTAAATATTTTCTTAAAGCCATAACACTCTCAAAATAATTGAAGCTCAAGGTTTTCCAAAGTACTGATCCAGCCTTCTTTATGACCTTCCATAGAACTTTCACTAGAAAGTCTTTCGTGAGTAAGTAAAACTTCGGTCCCTTCTCCCTTGTCCTTAAATACAACTGTAACAAGAGTGTTACCTTGGTCCGGCCCTTCCCAACCGTGAGTAAAAACAAGCTTTTCGTTTAATATGATTTCTTGATATATCCCTGTAGCGATGTAAACATCCCCATTTCCAAGCATTGAGGTCCTATATTTGCCTCCAACCCTGAAATCCATCTGGATTTCTCCGATCTTTAGTTCCTTGGGACATCCCCATTTTTTCATAATTTCAGGTTGAACCCATGCCTCGAAGACCTTCTCTCTTTTGGCCTTGATAAATTTAGATACTTGCAGTTTATATTCTGCTGTTTTCATTCTATTTCCTCCAACAATTCCTTGAGAGAATCCAACTGATCCTCCCAGAATTTCCTATAATGCTGAATCCATCTATCCGCACTCATCATCGCCTTACCGTTCAGAGTTAAATAGGAGAAGGAACCTTCCTTTCTTCTATTCACTAACTTTGCCTTTTCCAAAACCTTAATATGTTTGGAAGCGGCAGCCAATGACATTTCGAACGGTTTTGCGATCTCCGTAATCACCCTCTCCTTTTTAGAAAGGCTTCTAAGCATTGCCCTTCTGGTAGGATCTGACAATGCCTGGAAGATCAAATTGAGATCGTATTTCCTGGATTCAACCATATGGTTAAATGTATATCATAGGCCTAAATAAGAGTCAACCATTTGGTTAAATGTTTTTGGTTTTTTTATCGGAAAAATCATTGCAATAGACCATTGGTTAATAAAATTCCTGCATGCGTTTCTGCCTGATCATATCCCTACTCATTTCTATATTTGCATTTTCCGCTTTTTCGAAGACACCCGAACCTATAGATATTTGCTCTAAGATCAAAAACAAGAGTGATCAGAAAAAATGTTATTCCAAAGAATACCAATCTGCAGACAATGAACTGAATGTAACTTATAAGAAGATAAGAGAAGGTTTATCTGAATCCCAAAGGGAAGATTTAAAAAAACTGCAAGTTCTTTGGATAGGATACAGAGATGGGGTTTGTGAAGGACCTATGTATGCCTCGGATGAATCCGGTATAGAAACAATTATCTGCAAATCCGGAACGACTACAGAAAGAACTAAATATTTAAATCATGTTTGGAAATTCGGCACAGCTTCTAAGGAAGGGTTAGGTTCTTATACGGATGGTTTCGGAGGTAGTTTAAAACTTTTCAGAGATAAATCGAACAAGAATATCCAATTTTCTTTCGAAGTTGTTAGAGGTCCTACGGCTCATTTGGGAGAAGTAAACGGAAATTGGACTCCAAGTAAAGAAGGCAAATGGAGCTGGGCTTCTACTGAAGGTTGTAAGTCGGAAGACCCTGATTGCTGCTTATTGGAATTCGAATATTTTCAAAATAGGATCGAAGTGGAGGAAGTTTCTTGTTCTGCATATCATGGGGCAAGAGCCTATTTTGGTGGAAGTTATAGATACGAATTCAAGTAAAAATAGAACGCGAAACAGTTTGATTACTAACTGAAATTTGAATACGATTTTCATTCTTTAAATATTCCTTATATATTACATATATAAGTTATTTATAACAGTTACATCTCATCTATCTATTCTTTTGCATTTTATATTCCTACAGATTGTCACAGTCATATTTTTAGTTTCTTCTTGCTCTGCTTATGCAGCTCCAATATATTCGCCGCTGTTTGGATTATTTCTGTAATCAGTTTACAAAAATTTTTCAAACGAACTTTCAGATGAAAAAAATATTTGGAGATCCCTATGCGATTCTTTTTGTTAGCCTTGTGCTTAACTGCGTTCTCAGTCGGTCTTTGGGCAGATTGTCCGGACTATACAACTCCTTCTAACCCTCCTACCTTCTCAAAACCTACCAAAAGAAGTTTTCGTAATTTCGGAAATACGATCTTGGCCGGTTTGTATGTACCTTATCATATGGTTTACGATACGATCGTGAAATCAGGATCGAATGCAACCATGGTTGGAAAATTCGATTATGATGCCGTATTTCATAAAGATTTGGAAGGCGAATATATTCACGTTTATATTTATGGAACTGCATTGAGCGGTTGGACCTATGTAGGTCGTTATACTACGAATGGTGATGGGAAGATCACTGCAAACTTAGGTATCCGTGCAACCGGTGACTATATTGTTCGTATGGTGGTAGAAGGTGATCTTTCTAGTGCTGACGGTTATTTAACCGTGGCTGACCCTGGTCGCCAAACTGTTTTATTCGATGTGGATGGAACCTTGACCACAAATGATTTCGAAGCTCTTGCAGATTACGCAGGTATCAAAATTGCGGACGCTTATTATTACGCTCCTGAAACTGTGAATGCATATCGTAATAAAGGTTATCAGATTATTTATTTAACCGGTCGTCCTTATTGGAATACCAAAGATACTCGCGAGTGGTTCCCTTCCAAAGGAATGAAATCTTGGCATTATCACCCTAGTTCAGATTATTTAGGTGCGAATGTTCAGGCCTACAAAACCGATTATATCAATTATTTGCGTAATACTGTTGGTTTGGATATTATCCGCGCCTATGGAAATGCAACTACTGATATCGCAGCATATGCGGCAGGTGGTATTCCAAAATCGAATACTTGGATCATAGGAGAAAATGCGGGTAAAGAAGGAACCCAGTCGATTACTGGAAATTATTCTCTTCATTACAATACTGTAGTAGCAAGCACTCCTCAATCTTCTTCCTGCTATTAAAAATTTACTCGATATGGAATGCCTTCCTAAAAAAGGCATTCCTAAGAAGAATTTTAGAGAAACATAAACTAAGATTGACCTTCGGTCTATAGACGTACTTATCTTTACAATCCACAAAAAGAGAAATATTCTGGATCGGAATTAAGGAGAACTTATGCAATCCATCCAGAATTTCTTTCCAGGTAAGAGAATTATCACCTCTCTCATCCTTGCTTTTACTCTCGCCTACTGCGCTACGGTAGAACCAAAACCTAAAATCGAGATCCCAAGTTCTAAAACTTCTATCCAAATCCAACCAATCTTTCATGGAAGTTTAGTTCTGACGATTGGAGATAAGACAATTTATGTAGATCCTTCTTGGGGAGGAGAAAAGTATAAGGATCAGAAAAAACCGGACCTGATCCTAATTACCGATATTCATCCGGATCATATGGATCTAAAAACTTTAGGAGAAATCGCCACTAAGGAGACTCAGATCATAGCTCCAGAAGCAGTTGCGAAAGAAGCAAAAGAATATACCAATATCACTCGTTTGAAGAATGGACAATCCACTTCAGTAGGTGATATAAACTTCTCCGCTATTCCTATGTATAATATTACCAAAGAACATTTGGATAAACATACGAAAGGAAGAGGAAACGGTTATTTGATCAAGTTCGGCGGAAAGACGATCTATATTTCCGGTGACACTGAAGATATTAAAGAAATGAGATCTTTGAAGAATATCGACATCGCATTTCTTTGTATGAATCAGCCTTATACTATGACTGTAGAAAAAGCGGCAGATGCAGTGAAAGACTTTAAACCGAAAGTTGTGTATCCTTATCACTATCGTGGAAAGGACGGCTTAAGTGATACTGAAAAGTTTAAGGCGCTTGTAAAAGAGTCCAGTCCTTCTACAGAAGTTGAATTGATCAACTGGTATTGATCTATTAATCAATAGTTTCGAAAAAGAGAATCTGATTTTTCTTTTTCGGAACTTCTTCCTTTAACCTTCCCAATCTAATCATTCCTCAGAAGAATCAGGCGAAGCCGATTTTTTAAATTCCTGAGGGGTCTGTCCTGTATGTTTCTTAAAAGTATCATAGAAGGAAGACTTGGATTGGAAACCCACAGAGAATGCTAGATCCAGTATGTTTGCAGAAGGATCGGTTAGAATAATACGTTTAGCTTCTTCTATCCTATATTTTTTAAGCAAATCAGGAAAAGAAATATTCAAAACTTGATTTAGAAGTTCTGAAACCTGATGCACAGATAATCCTAAAACAGCGGCAAGATCACTAATCCTCAATTCTTCTTCTAAATAGATTTTGTCCTCATCCAGAAGTTTATTCAATCGAGCCAGTGCTTCTTCTACATTAATACCGATGATGGTAGACTTTTTCTTCCCGGATATGTCCGAAGATGTCTTATCCACTTGAAAATTCTGAAGTTCTTCCCTTCTTAATGCAATCTCGTGTTCTAATTCTCGGATCCTCGTCCTAACCGATCGACTGGTCAGGAATATATTTATTGGAACGAAGAAGGCTATAAAGAATAAGAAACTTTTCCCATCGAAAGAAAAGAATGCTTTATATGAAATGATATTTAATACTTCAATCGCAAGTAAGGAGAACATTCCGAATACAAACCAACGAGTTTGGATTGTTTTACGTTTTGTAGCGACCAAACTGAGAACGATCGCCGTCCCGGTCACAGCCAAATAGAAAATAGTAAAAGTGCGAGAAATGAACTGTCTCGGGAATTTAGTAAAACTTAAAACAATCATGATCGCGGTCAGAATGTTCACTATATTATAAAAATACCAAACAGGTTTAAAATTCTGCCTGATCTTCAAAAAATGAGACACCCATAGAGTACCGGAAATGATCAGATACCCTATCATGATCTTCTTACCTAGGGAAAGAGGAAAACCAAATCCAGGGAATAGATATCTGGAAGCGATGCCGGAAACGAATAAGAAAGTAAGCCCAATTCCAAAGGAAAATAGGATCTGATACAAGATCCACTTAGAACGAAGACGAATATAGGAATTGATCAAATAAGCAATCTGAACGATCACAAGCGCGAGAAGTGAGAATACAATCCCTGAATAAACTGTGGAAATGGAATATAACTCTTCTGCGCTTACTAATCGAACTTCTGAGAGTATATAATTCCTAGACTGGATCCTAATATTGATCTCTTGGCTATTCTCTAAAAATTTTCTGAGAGGAAAAACCGGGAATATCCCAGGGATCAGCCATTCATTCACCGGATGAATAAAACCGGCCTGTAGACAATCCCCTTTCAAATCACAAACCTGAACCGAATCCAAAAGACTCCAAGGGAAGATCAAAAATTCAGTTTTGGATTCCTCGGGTAAATTACCGATCCGAAAGCGCAGATCTATCGGCTCCGGGTAGAATCCCCAGTCAAGCAGCACCGAAAAATCATCTAGCTGCTTCCAATGAGTTTGGTCGGAGTCCTGGATACGAAGATGTCCTATATTCTTTTCATCCCCTTGGGAATAGATTTGAGTAGAAATTACCAAAATCAGGATCCAAATCAGAAATACTTTTATTCTAGACATATTGATCATTCAAGATTCCTGTCCAAACTTATAAACCGGGACGATTTTCTCCACTTTAAATGCTACTAATATATGAGGAAACAAAATGAATGAAATCGTTCTCATTGCTCTAAAAAGACCCTACACCTTCGTGGTCCTCGCTATTCTAATCCTGTTCTTCGGGATACAATCCATTTTCAAGGCCCCTACGGATGTTTTTCCAAACATCAAGATACCGGTGATTTCGGTAGTATGGGGATACCAAGGTATGCTTCCTGAAGATGTTGCTGGAAGGATCACCTACTTTTTCGAAAGAGCTTTAACTAGTACTGTAGAAGGGATCAAAAGTATTAATAGCAGATCCTACTACGGAAGCAGCATTATTAATATAGAATTGCAACCTCATACCGATCTTGCAGGTGCGGAAGCGGAGGTGGCTGCGATTTCGCAGACAGTAGTCACGTCCTTGCCTCCGGATATTTCTCCTCCTATGATCATGCGATTGGAGGCTTCTTCCGTTCCGGTGGCAATGCTCCAAGTCACATCGGAGAAGATGACTCCAGCAGAACTGTATAACCTCGCATTCATGAGGATACGTTCTTTGCTCGTTACTATCCCAGGGGCAATTATTCCTCAGCCTTATGGTGGAACCCCAATGCAATTATTGGTATCCCTAGATAAACAAAAACTTTTGTCTAGGAACCTTTCTCCCATGGATGTATTCAAGGCGTTTAATGAACAAAGCGCCGTGTTACCTGCGGGAGACCAGAAAATCGGTAAGACAGATTGGATGGTAATGACGAATGCAATTCCGATCCAAGTAGAAGATTTTAATAATATTCCAATCAAGAGAGTCGGTAATAGCACATTCTTCATGAGAGATGTTGCGAATGTTGCATTAGGCGGCCCTCCTCAATTGAACTCCGTGCTCGTAGATGGAAAACAATCCGTATTGATCGTAGTTATGAAAAGTGGGGATGCATCCACTCTAGATGTGGTAGATGGAATTCGTAAGACCATGCCTAGGATCAAAGAAATTTCTCCGGACGATGTAGAGATAAAATTATTAAACGATGCTTCCGTATTTGTTAAAGATTCCATCGAGAACGTTGTCCATGAAATGATATTGGCTGCTGCCCTAACCGGCTTAGTTGTATTACTCTTTTTAGGTTCTTGGAGAGCGACAACGATTATCGCCACTTCTATCCCTCTTTCTCTTTTAAGTTCCATCATAGGCCTTCATTTGATAGGAGAATCTATCAACGTAATGACTTTGGGAGGCCTTGCTTTAGCAGTGGGTATCCTTGTGGATGATGCTACTGTGATGATAGAGAATATCGATACTCATATCGAAATGGGTAAACCCTTGGAGAAGGCGATCATAGATGCAGCCAACGAGATCGTAATTCCTACATTCGTAGCAACTCTTGCGATCGTAATCGTTTGGTTCCCTCTGTTTCAATTGAGCGGAGTATCAGGCTGGTTATTCAAGCCGATGGCAGAAGCGGTAGCACTCGCAATGATAGCTTCCTTCATTCTTTCACGGACACTTGTTCCTACCATGGCGAAATATTTGTTAACCGCTCATCATTCTCCGGAAACTCATAACCATGGATCTCATTCCAAAGGAGCGGCTAAACATCATATCACGCCTACTCTTCCTAAAAAATCGAACTCTCGTTTTGCTTTTATTAAGGAATGGATCGATTTCTTAATCCGTTTTCAAAAGGGATTCGAGCGTAATTTCACCGAATTCAGAGAACGTTATTATATTCTTCTACAGAAAGTAATAGCAGATCGTAAAAGATTTGTGAAGATATTCTTAGCTATAGCGACCGGGTCACTTCTTCTATTCTATCTGAATGGTAGAGACTTCTTCCCTGAGATTAAGGCAGGCACTTTACAGATGCATATGCGTGCACCTTTAGGAACTAGGATAGAAGTTTCGGGAAGGATTGCCACTCTGGTTTCGGAAGACATTAAAAAATTACTTCCTGGTAAGGTGGAAAGTGTTCTGAGTAACTGCGGTCTCCCTGTAGGACCTCATAACCTTGCATTCATTCCTACTCCTACGATCGGTTCTCAGGATTGTGACTTAACAATTTCATTAAAGGATGAAGAATCCCCTGTATGGGATTATAGACAAACACTTAGAAAAGGACTAAGTGAACTTTACCCAGGAACGGTATTTACATTCCAACCTGCGGACTTAACTGCAAAGATCCTGAACTTCGGCTCACCTTCTCCAATTGATATTCAGATCAATGGAATGGATCTGGAGAAAAATTTTGAATTTGCTCAAAAACTTCAGGGCAAATTGAAAACGATCCCTGGTGCAGCGGACGTTGTGATCCAACAAACTATGAGTACACCTACCCTTCTTGTAGATGGAAATAGAAGTTTAGGGATCAATCTTGATCTTCCAATGAAGTCGGTGGCAGAAAATATGTTACTCGCAACTTCGGGAAGCCAACAGATAGACCAAGAATATTGGATGGATCGTAAAACAGGTCTTTCTTACCAGATCAATATCTACGTGCCTCAACCTCAAATGAGAAGGACCGAAGACTTACTCACTGTTCCAGTCAATCGAGGAGACTTGCAGGAAAATTCTGAAAACGGAATACAACTCTTAGGGAACGTAGCAAATATCACTCCTACAGGTACTCCGGGTTTAGTTACTCACCAAAACCTTTTGCCTCTGATTGACGTATATGTTTCCGCAGAAGGTAGAGACCTTGGAGGAGTTTTAAGTGACGCTCAAAAGATAATGGACTCAATGAAGAGCGAACTTCCAAGAGGAGCTGCAATCGAGATCCTTGGCCAGGCAGAGACGATGAGAAGTGCTTATATAGAACTGATCGGCGGACTCTTTGTCGCAATTCTTCTGGTTTATCTTCTGATCGTGGTAAACTTCCAATCCTGGACGGATCCGTTCATCATCATTACTGCATTGCCTGGCGCATTAGCGGGAATTGCTTGGTCCTTATTCCTAACACGCACATATATCTCAGTGCCTGCGTTAACCGGAGCGATCATGTGTATGGGAACTGCGACCGCAAACTCTATATTAGTAGTTTCTTATGCAAGAGATCGTTTAGAAGTTCATGGCGACGCAATAAGAGCCGCTATCGAAGCAGGATATTCCAGGATCAGACCTGTGCTTATGACTGCATCCGCGATGATCATAGGAATGGTGCCTATGTCCATAAGTAACTCTCAAAATGCTCCATTAGGCAGAGCGGTGATCGGAGGATTGGCTGTTGCTACATTCGCAACATTATTCTTCGTGCCTTGTATCTACGCGATCATCTATAACAACCGTGCAAAAATCCAAAAGGAAAGTTCAAAATGATTCCAACAGTACCTAAAAAGAAACTTTTAACACTATCTACAATCTCATTCGGAGTTATATTCCTGTGCTATATATTCTATCAACAAATACATAGCGCGGAAGAATTCCGAAAGGAAGCTTTGGAAGCATCCATTCCGAATGTTTCCGTAGTAAATCCGGAACCTCCCAACCCTTTGGAAACGATTACTCTGCCGGGAACAGTCAGAGCATGGTATGAGGCTGTCATCTATGCTCAGGTCCCGGGTTACGTGAAGATGTGGTATAAAGACTATGGAGCAGAAGTAAACGAAGGAGATGTACTTGCTCGTATCAAGGTCCCTGCTTTGGACGCAGAATATGCACAAGCAGAAGCGGACCTAGACTCTCAAAAAGCAAAATACAAACTGGCGGCCGTTACCGCGGATAGATATCTAGCATTAAGAAGTTCTCATGCAGTTTCGGAACAGTCCATTTCTGTGGCGGTAGCCGATAAAAATTCGGAAGAAGCAAAACTGAAATCCGCAGAGAAGAATGTGGATAAGTATAAGGCTAAGATCAATTTTAAAACGATAGTAGCCCCGTTCAAAGGAGTAGTGATCCAAAGAAATATTAACGTAGGCGATTACGTAACCCAAGAAGGAAATATTGATGATAGCAAAACACCTTCTAACCTATTTACAGTAGCGGATATCCATAAGATGAGATTATTCGTTTCTGTTCCGGGAACATTCGCTTACTTATTAAAACCCGGATTAGCTGCAGAACTCACTGTACAACAATTCCCGAATCGAAAATTCATAGCGAACTTCCTGACGATCTCTAAAGGTTTCGACCTGAATATGAGAACCGTAATTGCGGAATTCACCATAGATAATAAGGACAGATCCTTATGGCCAGGTTCTTACGCACAAGTGACTCTCACTGCTCCCGTTAAAAAAGATCTTCTTACTATACCATCCAGCTCTTTGGTCTTTGATGAAAATGGTACACAAGTAGCGACCGTCACTCAAGACAATAAGGTCCACTTCAAACCGATCACTGTAAACAAGATCATAGACTCTGTGATAGAAGTAAGAGATGGAGTTAGCACAAACGACCGAATCGTGAATAACCCTTCTGCTTCTTTACTGGAAGGTGATCAGGTAAGAGTAGTAGAACCAAGAACGGGATATTCAGATATGAATATTTCTAAAAAAGCAGGTTCAAAATTAGAACCAGTAGCATCCAAATGAACCGATCTCAAAAAATAAATAAAACAAAGAAGCGAATCATCGTCTTAGGACGATGGATCGTATTTCTACCATTGGCTGTCTTATTGGTTTCTTGTTTGAATGGCCCTGCATTCGATCTTGCTCCTAAATATTTAAGCCCGGAATATGTGGTTCCGGATTCTTGGAGCGGATCAGGTCCTTTTGTAAAAGCAAATCCTTCTGAAGGAGAAGCAATACAAGCAGATTGGTGGAAACTTTTTAATGATCCCGTTTTGAATCAATTAGAAGAGCAAGCAATCACTGCGAATCCGGATCTACAAGCTGCTGCAGAAAGATTTGTGCAAGCAAGAGATGCAATGCTTAAAGTTCGTTCTCAGTTGATACCGCATTTAGGAGTCGGGTTAAGCGGATCCAATAATAGACAATCCGATAATCGACTTTTTAGAGGAGCGGGAGAAGCAAACCAAGAAGGAACAGCATCCCTAGGAGGAATAGCTTCTTGGGAACCTGACTTTTGGTCTTCTATCAGAAATTCTACAAGAGCACAAATTTATAATGCACAGTCTGTAGCTGCAGATTTTGCCTTAGCTCGATTAAGCTTACAAGCGGAACTTGCCGCTGATTATTTTACTTTCAGAGGTTTGAATGCTCAGGATACAACTTACCGTCAATCCATAGAATTTTATGAACAATCTTTAAATCTTGTAAATGAAAGATATAAAGGTGGTATAGCTCCAGAGTTGGATGTGCAAAGAGCACAGTATCTTCTATCAAGCACCCAAGCAAAACGTTTAGATATTCAAGCTAAGATGAGAGTAACTGAGAATGCGATTGCTATCTTACTCAATCGAGCCCCTACCGGATTCAACATCCCTCCAGTAGAAGAAGTCCATGTTGTTGCATTTAAGGTACCAACCACTCTTCCTTCTACCCTACTAGAACGTAGACCTGATATTGCTTCTATGGAACGCAAAATGGCAATAGCAAATCGTAATATAGGAATAGCTCGTGCAGCATTCTTTCCGAATATTTCATTTAGCGGAGGCGGAGGATTCGAAGGAGGAGTCAACTTAGTCCAACTCTCAAATAGTTTTTGGTCTTATGGTTCCACGGTCTCTCTTCCTATTTTTCAAGGTGGTTATCGTAGAGCCCAATTACAACAAGCATGGTCTGCTTATAGAGAAACGGAAGATGTATATCGCTCAACTGTCTTAAATGCGTTTAGAGAAGTGGAGAACGGACTTACAGAGACCACATTCATGTCGGAACAATCCCGACGACAAGACCAAGCTGTAGAAGCAGCCTCACAAGTTCAGAATATGACTATGGCATTGTATAAAGGGGGCTTAAGTAATAGTTTGGAATTGATTTATGCTCAGGTAAATACTCTGGAAGCTCGAATAGACGCAATTTTAGTTAAGACTGAATTAAACAGGGCATCTGTTCGATTGATAAGAGCGCTGGGTGGTGGCTGGAAAAATACCCAATTGCCTGCGGATGATGAGATCCAACCTTTCAATATATTTGATTTTAGTAATTCTAAAAAACCTGATGCAGCAGGCGGAATAGACGTAAATGCGGACGATGATAATCCTCAAAATAAGAATTTGACTGCACCTATTCTAAACAAATGATCCCGCGCTGATAAAAGTAATAACCGGAGAAAGATCAGTCACTTTCTCTGGTTTTAAACTCTTCTATATCGATAAGCGTGTGGTATTTACGAATTACGTCCTCGTCGAATCCGGAATCATGATTTAGATCATTTAAAACATCTCTTTGGAATTGAAGAAGTTCCAAATATACGTCTCCGTATTCTTTTCTTTCTCCTCTATGGGCTCCGGACATTCCTTTCAACTCTTCTTCGAAATACCCTAGTTCGGTTTTCAAACGGGAGATCAGATTTTTGAGATGTTTATTTTTGCCAGGGCCTGTTTTACTTTTTTCTTCTAAATAATGAAGAGACTCTGTAGCCAATTTTTTCTGGATCATCACTTCTTGTCTATGAACCGGAATAGGAGTTTGGAAATCCATTACATTCAATTTCCGGATCAGCCAAGGAAGAGTTAATCCATTAAAGATCATAGTTATTAAGATCACTATAAATGTAATAAACAAAATTAAATTTCGATAAGGGAAAGGAGTTTCTCCATTTATATATATCGGAATAGAAAGTGCTGCGGCGAGAGATACAACTCCTCGGATCCCTGCCCAACCTAAAACAAGAGGGATCTTCCATCCAGGATTCACTTCCGAGACTTCTATAAAATTGCTCATGACCCGAGTAAAACCGGAAGTAAAAAGTGTAATGATGATCCTTGTAACGATTAAAGCCAATGAGATCAATATTCCGTAGAGAATTGCGCTCGTTAAACTAATATCCCCTAATTGGTTTACGATGGATGGCAACTGCAAACCAATCAGCAAAAAAACGAGTCCATTCAAAATGAATACGATACTATTCCAAACATTCTCACCTTGGATACGGCTGGCATAACTCAAAAGGCCTTGGCGTTTACTGGAGAGAAGAAGTCCTCCACATACTACTGCAAGAACGCCGGACACATGAAAATGTTCCGCCAAATAATACATACAATAAGGGGTCACAAACGTTAAAATGATCTCGATACTTGGTGTAAGTGGAAGCCAACGATGAATCCCATAAAACACAAGACCTACTGCGAGACCTATCAATGAACCTGCAATCACTACCCAAACAAAACTTAATGTTGCCTCTTGGAGATTAAACTGCCCTGTGATCACCGCGGCCAAAGCGAATCTAAAAACGATCAAAGAAGAAGCATCATTTAGTAAACTTTCTCCTTCTGCTACACTTATTGCAGACTTAGGAGCTTTTGTTTGTTTCATGATCGTAACGGAAGAAATAGAATCAGGAGGAGAGATAATTCCTCCTAATAAAAATCCGATCGCTAATGTGAATCCAGGGATCAAGGAACTAGAGATCAAAGCAATTAAACAAGAAGTAATGATAACGATCGGAAATGCGAAACCTGCTATGATCCTTCTCCATTTCCAAAACTCTTTCCAGGAAATTTGCCAAGCGGCTTCATACAATAATGGAGGAAGGAATATTAGAAAAACAAGTTCCGGTGTGATCGTAATATTTTGGAAAAATGGAATTGCACTGACGGCAAGTCCTCCGATCAAAAGAACGATCGGATATGCAAGTCCAAGTCGATTGGCAATCACAACCAATCCAAGAATGATCAAAATCAAATAGACGTATTCAACTAGGATATTTTCCATCTGTTCCTGTTCGAGCGAGCGGTTTTACAGATCATCATAAACCTTTTCATCTACTCAACAACTTTACAGCATAATTTCTCTCCGTCAGTTTGTGTTGACTTCTCCTGCTAATCTAGAATTCTTTGGTGTGCTCAAATATTACTCTAGTCTAATCTTTATCGCATCACTTAGTTTGTTTGCTACACCTGCAGAAGCATGGTGGAATCACTTTCTATTCAATCGGCCTGCACTCGAAGCCATGCCGGAATTGGTATCCGCTCCTAAGGTAAAAGTTGAATCCTTAGAAGATTTTTTACTTAAAGAACAGGATAAACTTATCCCTCTTATGAGGGATATGGAGAAGGAAGCAAATCTAAACTACGATAAAAGTGCCCCTCTTCCGGAAGCGCTCTCATTCAAAGGTGGGGACAAAAAGACGATCCGTAATCATTTTTTAAGAGCACTTAGACTGAATACCGGAACACCGTTAGGTTATTTTTTACAGAATCTTCCTGGGAATCCCTTACCCGCAAAAAAATCAAATCCGATGACGGTTAGTATTTATGGAGAGAAGGATCTAAAACAAGATTACGAATTTTATGATATTCGAATAGGAGAACTTGTTAGTCCTCTCGAAGTATTGGCGACTGCAGGAGACGAACCGGATTTCGGATTAGATCTCAATTTATTCGAAGATAATGGGGAAAGTTTCGGTAAAGATTATGGTTTTGGAATACAATCCTTTGGGGATTCTAGGATCTATTATGCGACCCAAGTGCCATTTCATATAGGATATTATCATGAATCTCCGATTATTTTTGCAGCAGCAGGATTTCTAACCCGCACCTATCCTAAATATAGAGTTCATCAGTTTATGACACTTTCTCGTTATGCTTTTGAGTCCGGTCATCCATATTGGGGTTATCGTTTTTTAGGTTGGGGAATGCATTATGTTGTGGATCTTACTCAGCCTTATCACTCCAGAGTCCTTCCGAATTTCGGGACAATCAGTATGCTTTGGATCAATTTAAAGGCGATTCTTGGATTTGAAAGCGCCAAAAATGAAGCAATCGATAGAATTGCCAGCCGACATACCACTATCGAGAAATATCATTTTAGTACATTAAGAAATTCTTATAAAAATAAGGAACTGACCCATCCTTTTATCCTAAGCGTAAAACAAACCAATTTGGATAATAACTACGGCAAATACGATAATTCCTATATTGTAGATATTGTATCCAAACAAAGTTACGACATTTCGGATCGAATCGATACCCTGATAGATGAATCGAATTTATTGAACGGTTTTGCAGAAGGTAAACTGCTTCCGGAGATCAATCATAAATCTCTAGCGGAATTAGATTCTACAATTTCGGAGCATATGAAAAGTGTAGGTTCCCATATCCGTAATTATGTTAGGACCGGATTGAAACAAAACTAAGAAAAAATTTAGGCTGAGGATACAAAAGTAAAATCAGCCTATCATTCGATTAATAGAACGAATGATATTTTTCGTGAAACACTCTATTAGGGACTTTTCCATCCGTTAAAGAATATTCTTCCCTAAGTCCTTCTAAGAAATACATAGCCATATAACCCTTGTTCTTAACCGGTACTGTCCCTCTATATTCCGTTTTAAAAAAATCGTCTACTAATTCGAAAGTATTCTGGGAGATATTGACCTTACCCACTTCTCCTCCGGACTCCAAACGTGAGGCTGTGTTAACCGCATCTCCCCATACATCGAATGCGAATTTTTTCTTTCCGATCACACCTCCGATGACCGGACCCGTATGAATACCTATCCTCATCTGCCAATATGGTAATCCCAATTGTTTCTTAATCGATTGCATTTGATTCATGAACGCCTGCAATTCCAAAGCGGCCAAACAAGCATCGATCGCGTGAGTTCTATTTTTTGCAGGGATCCCACCCACGCACATATAGGAATCCCCGATCGTTTTCAATTTTTCTAATTTATAACGATGTACTATTTCATCGAATTGAGTAAAACAACTATCCAATTCTCGGATCAGATCTGATGGAGAGAGTGTCTCCGCAATTTGTGTAAATCCTTTAAAATCGGTAAATAGAATCGTAGCAGATTCGTACAAGATAGGTCGAACTTCTCCCTTTTCCTTTAATTCCTCAGCAATCTCCGAAGGAAGAATATTCAGAAGTAATGAATCCGCTTTTTCACGAGAGGTCTCCGCTTCCGTAAAAAGATTTTTGATCTGGTCGTACAAGGAAGCATTATGCAATGCAGTAGTAATCTGTTCGCAGATCCGCATTATCTTCTCCCTCGCCTTAACGCTTAAACCTATCTTCTTTTCGAAAGCGGTTAGATTAAGAATACCTATCACCTCATGGTTTAATATGAGAGGAATTTGGAACATAGAATACAGATGGCAGTTTTTTGCGATCCTGAGATCGATTTTAGAAAAGTTCACCGTACTTCCATTGAGTAAATTCGTAAAACCTTGTTCCGATCGTATATCATCTATATATAATGGAACTTTTTCCGAATAAGTATGATAGATACTTCCTCCCGTTTCATTCAAAGGAATTTCCAGATCACGAAAATATTGCATTTCCTTTTCGGTAAGTCCAGGCATTGCGGAATTGCCGGAATAAGTCCTTAACACTCCGTTTTCCTTATCCTTTAGCAATAACCATATAGTATCAACAGTACTATGATCGACGATATAATCGAATGCTGACTGAAATACTTGATCAAGATCCAAAGAAGAATTCAGAATTCTTGCGAATCGATTCAACTCTTCTATTTCTTCCGCAGAATCTTTTGTTTCCTGCAATAGAATCGCGTTTTGAACTGCGCCTGCAATCTGATCTCCCAAAGACGCGATCTCCTTTAGATCTTTCTGAGCTAAAAATTGGACTTTTGACCAGGTTACAGAAAGAACTCCAAGCGTTTTTCCTTGTACGATCAGAGGAACATGAAGAACGGATTCCAAATTAAACGTTCGAACTAGTATCGCATCATACGGAGAAGCATCCAGCCACTCAGGTTTAATTTCCGCCAAATAGATCGGCTTTTGTTTTTTCGAGGTCCTTGCAAGAACTCCTCCTTCTAACGCTAATGGGATCTTAAGATCGGCTATCTTATCCTTAATATCCGAATCCGCGTTTGAAGTCAGGTGATACAATACCAATGATTGCTGAGCATCATTGATCGTAAATAGAGCGAGTATGGAATCTTCTCCGAATCTTAAAGAAATATGATCCTTAACAAATTGTAAAATTTCGGTCAGATCGCTCGTTGAATTGATCTTCTTAGCAAGTTCGGTCAGCACTTCCGCTTCGTTTTTAGAATTTTCAGCCTCTTCTCTTGCCCGATCCAATCTATGTAATAGAATATCCAGCTCCGACGAAATTGGTCTCGTCAAAAAGAAGGCAAGTTGATATCCCAGAAGAAGGATTGGAAAGCATATTAAAAGAATATAAAGTATTCTTGAATCTATCGGACTACTTTTAGACAAAAAAGGAAAAAGAAGAAATGAAAATAACGGGATCAAGGAAAGGGATAATAAAGAGATCCTGTGACTTATCCTAAAAGCCTGTTGAGCTTCCAGTCTTGTAGAATTCCGCAGAACTCCGTAGGCTAATATTCCAGTCGGTATAATACTTAAATTTCCAAGTGGATAGATATGAAATCCTTGTGTTGCGGGCAAATTTAAAAGAAGCATAATACTTCCTACAATTAAGAATAGAACCGCCAAATTTCCTAAAAAATCGGATTCTTTCTTCCTGAATGCGGAGAACCATTCCGACAAAACCGCTAGGATCCCGATAAAACCGACTACTCCAAATCCTTGTACAACCGGTCCGGATGCAAGTATCCTTCCCCAAGCGAATTCGTAATATCCCACGAACAACCAAGGCGAGAGTGCGGCGACACTTAATAAAAACACAAGCGCATCGAAGATCGGAAAATATTTTGGCAACGGTTTCTTTAAGGCAAGATACGCAAAACGTATATGAATAGAAGGTGCAAGAAAAAAGATCATATAACAGACTTGAGTGACTCTAAGACCTATTATAGGATCCGAAATTATATTGATAGAAAGCACAGAGATCAATTGTGCTCCATAGATATAAAGGGAAAATGCCGCGATCTGATTTAGAGGGGAAGCAGGGTTTGTTCCTCCTACAATAATCCCTAACCAGAAAACCGCCAAAGTAGAGACTAGTGGAATAAAAAGCCATTGTATGTTCTGGGATTTAGCAAGTTCATCCGGAGAAATAAGATAAACAAATGCTCCTGATATTCCCAAAAATAAGAGTGCGATTATCGCATTCAAAAAATAGAATAAAGCATTTTTATTAAATAAGAAATCACTCAAGTTCAGAAAGTCTGATCGAAATACTCCGTATGCAAGAATAAGCATAGGAATAAAAGAAAAATTACCGCCCGGAAAGAAAGGGATTCCTATAAAACTAGGTAGATTGGATGCAGCCAGAATGATAAGGAGGTTTTGTCCGAGTACAAGTGTTTTTTTATTTTTTAAAGAATTATGTTTTAGAAAATGAAGAATACATGGAACACCAATGAGAAAGTAAGTAGATACTCCTATGATTCCCCAAGGTTTTAAGAAGAAAGTGGATACAGGATATTTTCCGAACGGATAATGTATAAAATCTCCAGTAAAGGCCCGATTTAAAACGATGCCGGACAATGCAAATATGACTGCTCCCCAATTCAACCAGTTCATCCAAGAAAGGATCTTATATTTTTTTCCTAGGATATGATGTAGAATATGACCACTCATAGGAGTGAATAAAAGAACGATCGGGTACAAGAGCGTATTAACGGATAATAAAAAACTCTTATCCAAAATAACCGCTCTTAGTCCCAAAAGAAGCCCGAGAGTTCCGAAGGCAAGGCAGCTAATTGCAAAACTAATTAAAAGAGCTTGAGAACCTTCTTTTCGAGCTCTTATCATACCTGCGACAAATAACAAAAAACCTACGACAAAGGTAGTGAGCCCTGGAACTGCAAAAGGGAATTGGTACCAAAAATACTGAAAATCAGTAGGATCCGAAGAGATGATTGGCCAAGCGTTCTGTGGTAAAGCTTCCATATTCGGGACAATATAATAGGCATAAAACGTCATCCGTCGTCTGTGGTTATAATTCTGGACATTTATTTCCAATAAGGAATTGCCATCTTTTGGATATCTGAAAGAACTCGCCGTGAATGTGGAGATCCAATTATAAAGCATGTTTATTGATCCTGCTTCTTTCGATGAGCGCTTGTAAGTCCTCAAACCAAGCGGAGAAGGAAGCAGATTGTAGAAATGAGACTCTACAGATTAGAACAAGCCTTAGCGGGGAAAGAGATCCGAATCTACAATCTGCTCAAACTTTTGAGGATCTAAACCAGCCATATATTGATCTTGGATATACCGATCGTACTATTTGGATCAAACTGCAGAGTAAACCTTTTGCTGCGGAAAAAAAATGTTATATGGTCTTAGAATGGCCTACTCTTACCAATGTTGACTTCTTCTTAGAAACAGATGCTGGTAATTGGAACCTGTATGGTCAGGCAGGAGCAGTTTTAGAAAGAAGCAAATGGAAAGTTGCTTGGTTGGATTATCCGAGTATTCCACTTCTTCGAAACAAAGAAATATTAGTACGGATCAATACTCGTTCATTAGTTCGTATTCCTTTTTTTATCTTATCCGAAGAAGAAGTCAGAAACAAAACCAATGACCGCACCATGTACACCTCCTTTTATGCGGGGTTCATGCTCGCGATATGTTTGTTTTCTTTATTTTTCTTTTTTACCCTCAACGACCAAATCTATCTTTGGTATGGAGGTTATATATTTTTTGTAACAATGAACTTTAGCCTAATGTATTCTTCCGCACCTAGGATTCTCTTGTCAGAAACTCCTTATTGGCTCAATCATGGATTCTTCTTCAGTCAGGCACTCACCTTATTCTTCGGAGTTGCATTCTTTAGGGAATTTGTGGATTTGAGATCCTATTATCCTCGTTTTGATAAAATTGCGATCGCCATACTTATTTTTGCTGCGTTAAGTTCAATTGCTTCTGTGCTTTCGGATTGGAACCAATTATTTTCCGGAGTATTCTCCCTGATTTATATGATTTGGATCCCAGCTTTTTTGATCGTTACGATTAGAATGTTGATTCAGGGACAAAAACATCTTTTAACATTCGTTATCACTTGGGGTACGTTTTATTCGGCAGCATTCGTATATATATTATGGATCACGCGAGTACTTCAGCCTAATCCTATTTACTTTTATTTACCGGTTTGGGCACTTCCTTTGGAAGTTATATTTTTTGCGGCGAGTATCTACGAGCGATACAAAAGTATAGATTCAAGAAGAAAAATATTAGAAATCGAAATGAAGACTGCAGTGGATCGGTTATCTGAATTTTCTCTGAAGCCAGAAAAATCCCAAACATCGGACGGAAAAACTTCTAAATACATCAGAAGTAAGATCCACAATACAAATGTAAATGCAATACTGGGAGAAATCGAAAGATTATTTACGCAAGAAATGATATTCAAGGAAGAGAATCTTTCCTTAGCGACTCTCGCTACGAGGTTGGAGTTAAATCCTCACCAACTTTCGGAAATATGTAATACTCAATTAAACACGACATTCCCGAGACTATTATCCTATTATAGAATACAACATTCAATCCATCTTCTAAAAGAAAAATCCGAATGGAATATTTTAGAAATTGCTTATGAATCCGGATTTGGCTCCAAGGCTGCGTTTAACGCCGAATTCAAACGGATCACTGGACAAACTCCCAAACAATTCAGAATCTTCGAATTAACTTAACGAAAACTCCTCCTTTAGGCTAAACATCGTAAAAAAGAGACCTCTCGCTCAAAGTAGAAAACTTTTTTGTCAATACCGGATTCGTTCAAGCGCAGGAGAGAATGATTATGCTATCCTTTCGAATATATGAAGAAGTTTCTGATCGTTCTATTCTCCATACTTTTTTTCATTATAATCTGGTGGATTTTAACTCCTTCTCCCCATGAATACAAAAGAATCCCAAATTCAGAATTTTCGTTTGAGACCGTAATTTTCAGGAGCCCAGATCCGAAACGTCTTGCTGATTTTTACAAGAACGTATTCAAAGCAAAAGAAACTGAAAATGAGTCTGACTGGGCCCTCGGAGATCCACTCTCTTCTGTCATTAGTCTCAGAAGTCCTGATTACCAAGAAGAAGGACCAATATTTACGATATTAAAATCTGAGAAATCGAATCACGGAACATCTGCTGCAAACGATCTGGGTTACGCTCATATCTGTTTTGAAACGGATAATGTTCCCGGTCTTATCCAAACAATCCAAAAGAACGGAGGACATATTGATAGCCGTTTCGAGGATTTGCAAAAAGTGCCTGCAATCTATGGAAGGGATCCGGATGGAAATATATTTGAGATCCATATTCCATTCCCAACTCCTCTTAGTCCGAGCAATATCTTTCGTAGTTTAAATTCATTAATAAGAACTCGTTTTAAACTGGATCCGCCGGAAATCGATAAGATCAGATTCCTTCACGTAAATATAAATTCCAGAGATTGGACCAGGACTCTTTCATTTTATAGTAAGATATTGGAAACAAATGCCACCGGTTTCGAACGGGATTATAAGGGAAAATTTATAGAAGATCTGACGGGACTTACCGGAATAGAAGTAAAAGGCTGCCATCTTCCTCTACCCGGTTACGAGGACGGTGGACCCACATTCGAGATATTCACTTACAATCATTTCAGTGAAAGAGGCCCATTAGATAAATCTGATATAGGAAGAATTGCAGTAGGACTCCGAGTATTCGATTTACGATCATCTATAAAAAAAATACTCCAAGAAGGCGGGACCTTATTAGATGAAAAAGATAATACCGCAATACTCAAAGATCCAGAAGGTAATCTTATACTTGTATCCCAAAAAAATCTAACTTCTAAAAAACCAATCTATGAAAATTAATCTTCCCCAAAAAATGAAAGCGGTCCGCCAGATCGGTCCCTTACCTGAAAACTCGATCTCGGATCCAAAAGAAATATTAAAAGTTCTTGAATTGACTGAATTAGATCTTCCGAAACCGGGACCAGGCCAAGTTCTCATAAAAGTCAATCGAGGCTCTATGAATCCGAACGATCTTTATCATATTAAAGGTGTATATAGTTCTACCTTGAATTATCCATATCCAAGAGGAGTAGGATTCGAAGGAGCGGGAACAGTAGTCGCGAACGGGGGCGGAATCGTTGGAAGAATGAGGCTTGGGAAAAGAGTCGCCTTCTATACGAAGAACGGGCTCTTCGCAGAATACGTTTTAGCTGATGCACTGAAATTAATCGTATTACCTAATGATGTTGAATTCCAAGAAGCGGCATCTTCCGTAGCGAATCCTATCACTGGTATCGGGATGGCGAGATGGGCCAAGGCTTCCGGTTCTAAATATTTCTTTATTACTGCGGCAGCAGGAGCAGTCGCCAGAATGACGATGAGAGCTGCGAGTAAATATGGATTAAAGAGTATCGCCATTGTACGCAGAGAGGAACAAAAAGAAATCTGCAAAGAAGAAGGTGCTTCCTACGTATTAAACCAATCCGATCCTGATTTTGAAAAACAATTAACGGAACTTTGTAAAGAAGTCAATTGCAGATGCGGTTTCGATTGTATCGGAGGGGATATGCCTTTGACACTTATCCGCTCCATGCCCCAAGGTTCCACCTTATGTATGTACGGGTATTTCAATACAGGACCTATGCTATTCCAGCCCCAAAAACTATTCAACGGCTGGAAGATACAATTCTTCGAAACGGAATACTATATCAATTCCCTATCCCTCCCCTCAAGATTTCTATTATCTAGAGAAGTCATCCGAAATGTAAACGGGATCTTCCGACCTAAAATCCAACGTCAATTTCCTATGGATCAGATACAGGATGCTTATGCGTATTACAGCCAGAATATGACGGATGGGAAGATACAGATCCTCTGCGAATCGACAATGCGCCAGGGATAGTAGCGATATACTGCGCCGCAACACATGTGGTGAGGCGCAGATACAAGCGGATAGCCCAGCCTGAGCGAAAGCGAAGGGGCGCCCAAGATATCCATGAATATATATTAAATATTTATAATATATAAGAATTTGTAATAAATAGATTTTAAATATATGGACTGTTCGTTCAATATTTTTTGTCATAACGAACGCTTTAAAAAGAAAAAACTTCAGTTATAAAACAAAATCTTGGGAAAAAATAAACGGTATATAAGTATGCCCTGTTTAATATCCCCACACATATAAAAAACAATCCGTGATTGATTGGGAATTCAATGGAGAGAATTCAAAATGTTTAACAGAAGGAAAATGAAAATTTTTAGTTCTGTTTTGGTGGTCTTTGCTATCCTAGCAAGTTGCTCCCCTGAAACGGACCAAGCGTATCTACCTTTCTCGCTTCCAAAATCGGCAAAGTCCACGTACAACTCCGTGAGAGCTTTTTTAGTAACTACCAATCCTCCGGTCGTTCCTCTGAGCACAAACGGTAGATATATCGTAGATTCTAATAATAACCGTTTCAAATTGAAAGCGGTGAATTGGTATGGAGCAAGTGATACTCGTCAGGTAGTGGGAGGCTTGGACAAGCAGCCTATCTCTCATATTATTTCTTTGATCCAGGAATGGGGTTTTAACTCGGTTCGTTTGCCTTTTTCCAATCTAATGCTTCATGATGCAAATATCGTTCCGAACGAATATGTGGCAGCTAACCCGCAATTTTTCGGTAAAACGGCATTACAGATCTATGATGAAACTGTTGCCGCTTTGACTGCTGCAGGGATCGTAGTGGTTCTAAATAACCATACTACTTTCTCCGAATGGTGCTGTGGATTCGACTATAACGGTCAATGGTATCATACAGGATCTTCCTTCGCTTATAACCAAACTCCTGAAATGTGGAAAGCGGATTGGGTCTTCTTAGTAAATCGTTATAAGAATAATAAGTTAGTCGCTGCTGCGGATCTTAGAAACGAAGTGCGCACCCAACGTTTTAACGATACTCATCTACCTAATAGCCCTAACTGGGGTTGGAATAATATAGACGATTGGCGTAAGGTCGCAGGTGAAGCAGGAAATGATATCTTACGTGCAAACCCGGATATGGTTATTGTTGTAGAAGGTATCAACTGGTGGGGAGCGATCCCGATCTTAGGTTCAGGAGAACGTCCTCACCTAAAACCTGTTAGAGATCTTCAAGTTCATATTCGTAATGTGAATAAACTTGTTTATGCAGCTCATAACTACGGATTTATCGGACCTAAACATAACGGTGACGATGCAACGTCAGGCGGAAATATCAAATACAAGGACATGGATTTAAATACATTCCGAAACACTATCACAGACGAATGGGGTTACGTTACTGATCCTGACGCAGTTACTACTGCTCCTGTTTGGGTAAGTGAATTCGGTGCTTCTCCAGGAGAAACAAATCCTGCTGATAGAGAGTGGCTCAAAAGACTCGTGGATTATTTAATCGAGAAGGATCTTGATTTCGCATTCTGGCCTCTAAACGGAGAAGATGAATGGGGACTTGTAACTTCCGATTGGTCTCAAACCAAAAGAGGTAACTGGCGTGATGAACATATGGATCGCCTTCTTGCATCCAATGGTAAGACCGGAGCTGTTGCATATGTAGATCATTTGACCAAGATCGGATTTAACGGTGTAGATGATAACGTAAGTACGATCGATAACGATTGGCTATCAGGTGCAAACAAAGGAACCTGTCCAGATGGGGAACGTCTATTGGGTTTAAGCCGTGACCAAAGAGCACTTTGTAGTGATACAAAATACGGAAAACTTTGGCATGCTGACCGCGCGATTAACGTACAAGCCGTTTATGAGACTGGTACTCGTTACCATGGCACTGGAGATTGGGCAGGCGGATTTACAAAATACGAATGTCCTAACGACTACTATGTTGCAGGAGCGACTAAACACTCCTGGGGAACTAGTGGTATCCTTTGTGCGCACAGTAAGGTCCCTCTTGCTAACTCTTGCCGCACTATCTGGTTCGACAGAGGAGATAGCCGTTCTTCTCAACGTGGAGGAGACTGGGCTCCAGGTTCTTATAAAGGACAATGTGCTGATACTGAATATGTAGCCGGGGTCGCTCAAAGAGACGGAGGAGGAGCTGCACTACTTTGTTGTTCTTCTCCATTGAGCGGAGAATTACCTTTAGTATATAAGGCAAAAAATCTTTCTCACCGTACCGGATTCGCAGAAGGTGATGCTTGGGTAGTAACTACGGCTGATCATTGGGCGGATCATATTATCTATGGCCCTTATGACAGAGGTCGTTGGGGAACCGGTAACAAACGAGCTGTATTCCGTATGTTAGTAGATGTTACTAACGCGAATAACGATAAGATTGTGACCATAGATGTTTATGATGGCCAAGAAGTATTGGCAAGAAGAGATGTCTACAGAAACGAGTTTGTTGGTCCAGGCCAATATACTAACTTCTCATTAGATTTCAACATAGCACCTGACAAAGCGGATCGCCCTATGGAAGTTCGCGCATGGTGGTTTGATACTTCTTATGTGAAAACTGAAAACGTGACCATTCAAAATAGATAACAAATATCAAACTTTCCTCCGCCGGTCCTTCCTGCGGAGGAGGTTTTACGAATGAATTAGTACTTTTCTAAGAATCCTGGGATCTCAACCTAAGAGAATGGAATCCCGGAAAATATCCCCCAATTACTGGACTTATACTTCGGAGAAGATGTTCTCTGAAATCGGTTCCGGGCAGAGTGGCCTCGACAAATCCGAAGCCAGAAAACGATTGGGAATCTACGGGAAAAATAGTTTCGGTTCTGGCCAAAAAGTCGCCGGGATCGTATTGTTCCTAAGACAATTTGCAAACCCAATCACTATCATTTTACTTTTTGCGTCGGCCTTGTCATGGTTCCTGCGCGACCCAACGGATGGGATCATCATCCAATGTATCGTTTTATTAAGTAGTGTACTAGGTTACTGGCAGGAGAAGAGCGCGAGTGATTCACTACATTCCTTATTGTCCATGGTTAGATTAAACGCGTCTACGATCAGGGATAACGTTGAATCCGAATTGGATTCACAATCATTAGTACCTGGTGATTTAATCCGATTAAGAGTTGGGGACATCATACCTGCAGATGCTTATCTTATTAATTCGGACCGTTTGTTTTTAGATGAGGCCGCTTTTACAGGAGAAACTTTTCCAGTGGAAAAAACCATTGGACCGTTACCCGAAGAAACTGCTTTATCCAAACGATCCAATTTATTATACATGGGTTCCCATGTAGTCAGCGGTTCCGGTTTAGCTCTCATCTATGCTACAGGGAAAAATACACAATTCGGAGAGATCTATAAACGATTGAACGAAAGAAAGCCGGAAACGGATTTCGAAAAAGGGATCCGCAAATTCGGTAACCTTCTACTTGAAATCACTTTGGGCTTAGTATTGGTAATTCTTGGAATCAATATATTACTGGAAAAACCGATCTTAGATTCCTTTTTATTCGCATTAGCGATCGCCGTCGGACTCACACCTCAATTATTACCGGCAATCATCAATATAAATTTGGCAAAAGGCGCCAAACAAATGAGCCAGAAAAAGGTGATCGTAAAACGTCTGAACTCAATTGAAAACTTCGGCAGTATGGATGTACTATGCTCCGATAAAACGGGAACCCTAACGGAAGGAGTGATCCAAGTACATACAAGCGTAGATCCGAATGGAAATCCAAACCAAGATGTATTAAAATTTGCATCGATCAACTCTAACCTACAGAGCGGTTTCCAAAACCCAATGGATCTAGCGATTAGCAAAGCATGGCCGATCTCAGCGGATACGGTCCCTAAATCAGGAGAACTCTCTTATGATTTTCATAGAAAAAGGATCACGATAATCGCTGAGATAGATGGAAAACGTACGGCAATTTGTAAAGGTGCCTGCGGTCCTCTTTTAGACATTTGTGATCGATACATAGATCCGCAAGGACAGATACGACCAATATCAAAAGAATTAGAATCCATTCAAAAGGTATACGAAACCTTTAGTCGGGACGGGTATCGTATGATCGGGATCTCTATTAAGGAGATTCAAGAGAACGATCCGGTAGACTATGAAATTGAATCTGAAATGGTGTTCTTAGGATTCGTAGCTTTTTCAGATTCTGCAAAAGCAGGGATACAGGATACAGTCCGTAACTTAGGTGATTTGGGTATTCGTCTGAAAATGATTACAGGCGATAATAGATGGATTGCAGGACAGGTTGCCAAGTCCGTAGGAATTTCCAATACAACGATACTTACCGGGGAAGAATTACAAAGTATCGGAGAAGAAGCCTTGAGGGTAAAGGCGGAAGAAACTGATGTATTTGCCGAGATAGAACCGAATCAAAAACAAAGGATCATATTAGCTCTAAAAAAAGCAGGCCATGTTGTCGGGTATATTGGAGACGGGATCAATGACGCTTCTGCACTCCATTCTGCGGACGTGGGTATATCTGTTGACTCGGCAGTAGATGTCGCAAAAGAAGCAGCGGATATCGTTTTATTGGAGAAAAATTTGGCGGTTTTATTGGATGGAGTCAAAGAAGGACGCATAACGTTTGCAAATACTTTAAAATACGTGTTTATGGCAACCAGCGCGAATTTTGGAAATATGTTCAGCGTGGCAGGGGCCTCAGCATTCTTAAGTTACCTCCCGCTCCTACCTAAACAGATCTTATTGACAAATTTGTTAACTGATCTACCCGAAATGACAATTGCCTCGGACGAGGTAGATAAAGATTGGATCATCCGTCCTCGTAAATGGGACATCAAATTTATAGGAAGATTTATGCTGATGTTCGGCTTCCTAAGTTCCCTTTTCGATTATGCTACATTCGGTTTATTATTATTCGGATTGGGCGCGAACGAAACCCAATTCCAAACCGGATGGTTTATTGAATCCGTGGTTTCCGCAAGTCTGATCGTACTCGTGATCCGTACTAAAAACGTATTTTACCGGAGCAAACCGGGAAAATTACTATTAGGAGCAACCTTACTCTGCATTTGCTTCGTATTTGCGATCCCCTATCTTCCTTTGGCTAAAACATTCGGCTTCGACCATTTGCCGTTATTATTCTATGGCTACTTACTTGGAATTATAGTATTGTACATTGGCTCCGCAGAAGTTGCAAAATTTTTCTTTTATAAAAAAGAAAAATGAAAGAGCCGATGTAAGTCTTCTCGTTATACTTCCACAATCACTCTCAAAAAAGTGGCAGGAATTGAGATCCCAGTACCGGTACTTCGATTCTCTGAATTTGCGAGTTCGATCAGTTGTTCACGTAACTTATCAACCTTCCCATTTTTTTCAGCAGATTCAAAAGCGTTCATCGTAGGACCATAATATTTTCTTAATGATTCTATCAGATCTTCAGGAGTTTTATCGGGAGAAATAAAACTATATGTATCTTTCAGTAAGGAGATCTTTTCCGCCTTCACTCCTGCCTTAGCAAAATAATCCATAATATACGCTTTCATTCCCCAAGTCATAGGATTTACAAAACCTTCCGGGGGCGGAGGTGAGAAAGAAGAACTTATCTTTAATAACTGAGAAACAAACGAACTAGGATCATTCGGGATCCAGTTCCCCATCACAATACGACCGCCGGGTTTTGTGACTCTTACCATTTCACTTGCAACATCGAACGGTTTCGGGGCAAACATCGCACCAAACATTGAAAGAGTTAGATTAAAAGAATGATCCGGGACTTCTTGTAAATTACATGCATCTCCTTCTTGGAATTTTAAATTAGAAAGCCCTTCTTCTTTTGCCCTTCTATTGCCTGCTTCTACTAGATTTTTTGCAATATCTATCCCAAGCACTTCTGCTCCGGTTCTTGCTAGCGGGATAGCTGTAGTTCCATCTCCGCTTCCTAAATCTAAAATCCTTTGCGAAGATGTAATTCCTAAATTCGTTACCAGCTCTTCTCCTGATCTGCGCATCAATAAGGCAATCTCCGTAAAATCACCCTTCTCCCATAATATCTTGTTTGGATTTTCTGTTTTGGATTCCAAGGCCTGTTTTATCATATAAGTGTAAATCCTATTATAAAGTAGTATGTTCTTTCCAACCTTCCACCCGATATCAGGCAGAATAAATTCTCAGTGACAGGATGATTATATTTGCAGATGATGAAAGCTCCTTGTATAATTCTGCAACTTATGGAAATTAATTCTCACCCACTTGATCGACAGGAAAGGATTTGTATTTGGGGAAGTCGTTGTCTGTTTGCAGGCCATCTTCCCGACCTAACCTTACGTCGAAGAGCGGCAGCAACAGTTTGTATTAGTTTAGATGGAGAATTCCAAGTTTCCTTAAATAATTCCGATTGGATTAGTTTCCGTTCTGCACTCATTCCTCCTATGGTAGATCATTCTATTAGATTTTCGGGAAAGTTCTGCGTATTACTTTTTATGGATTTAAGCAGTCCGAATTATGAATCTTTAAGAGCATCCAATTTAGAAAGTGAAACAGACGGTATATTTATTTCTTTAAGGGAAGAAGAACAATTATTCTCTAAGATCAATCAAGTCCTATCTACTGATCCAGGCTCGGAAGAGGTTATATTAGAATTATTAAATCAAATCCCGCCGATCGTGGAAAACAACGTTAGAACGATCGATCCTCGTATCCAAAAAATAGTGGAATTGATCACCACAATGCCTCATGAAGATCATTCAGCAAAAGATCTGGCGGAATTTGCAGGTATGTCCGTTTCTAATCTGGAACATCAATTTAAGAAAGAGATCGGTATTCCATTCCATTCTTTTCGCACTTGGTTCAGACTTAAGTTAACCGTGTATTCTCTTTTGCATGGGATGAGCCATACGGATTCGGCCCATCGCGCAGGATTTTTCGACTCCGCTCATTTTACCAGAACCTTTCGCTCCACGTTCGGATTACCTCCTTCTGAAATATTTAGAAGCACAAGGCATCTGAAATCATTTATAGAAGTACCTGCAAGTTATGCAGAAGCTTAATAATTTAATTGTATAATAAAAATATTAAGTCTTCTTATTCATAACTAAGATAAGTTCTCATTTCACCCTTACCTTTCACATTTATCAATCTTCGAATTTCTAGCTGAGATGTATCTTCAAGTAGATCGTAGGTTGTTTCCGAGATTTGGATCCGACCCGGCACACCATGCGATTCCAATCTACTAGCGGTATTCACAGCATCGCCCCAAAGATCATATGCGAATTTTTTCTTGCCGATCACCCCGGCAACAACGGGACCGGAATGGATACCAATCCTCATCCTCAAAGGATTTCCGGAAGGATCATGCAATGTCTTTACAAACTTTTGCATTTCGATGGCCATTTTCATCGCATTTTCTGCGTGATCTTCATTCCAAATCGGAATACCGGAAACTGCCATATACGCGTCTCCGATCGTTTTGATTTTTTCCATTCCGTATTTTTCAGCCAGAAGATCAAAATGGGAAAACACATCATTCAAAAAATGAACCAAAGTTTCAGGAGATACCTTTTGAGAGATTACGGTGAAATTTTCTATATCCGCAAATAATATAGAAACCAGTTTGTATCCATCGGCGATGGTAGACGGATTTCGTTTTAATCTTTCCGCTATCGGTTCCGGTAGAATATTCAAAAGAAGATTTTCAGCTCTATCATGCTCTTGTTTATTTTTGGAAATAAAATAGTATAAGCTGAAAAAAGTAAGGGTTCCTGCTCCTACAATATTGATCACAAAAAATAATATCTGCATATTGCGTTCTACCTTTGGCACAGGTAGATGTAGATAAAATTCGGAGAGTCCAGTTAAGACCAAAACGACAAGGAATAATCCGAACCATACCAAACCTTGGCGGATTGGAGCGAAAGAAAGAGCTCCAAGTGGACAAAGTATTGCCCAAATAATCACTGCTCCGGAATTCTCAAAACCTCCTAAGCTCAATTGTAAAAGTACAGGAAGTATTAGGATAAAAAGAAATTGAAGAAATCTAAAAGCTAAATACTTACCTGTAACAAAAACAAAAAACAGGCTTAACAAACTTAAGACCGCGTAACCTCCGGGGATCAAGGCAGATTGCGGAAACCCTAACATAAAATACAAAAAGCTCCATAAAAATCCCGCAGCAGTAAACGCCATCGAAAAATTGATGAGCCCATCTTTGTGAAGTTTATCTCTTTCTTTTGTTCTCATGTCTTAACTCCCTTTTCCTTAATCGACTGATGTAGAAAGGCCCGGTGTTTGTATAATTCTGCAAAACTTCCAAAAAATCGAATAGCCTCTATAATTTTTTTCCAATCGTCTGCAGGATTATACAAGGTTCGAAAATAGAAGTGTCGTATATTGATGTATATGCACGTTACAAAGGATAAAATTTAAAAAAATGAAAGATATTCTTTTTTACCAGCTATTCGAATCCCAATCTTCTACTTACACTTACTTGATTGCGGATATGGAAACCAAGGAAGCGGCAATCATAGATCCAGTTTGGGAAACTGTAGATAGAGATCTAAAACTGATCAGAGAGTTGGGTCTTTATTTAATGTATATTTTAGAAACCCATATACATGCAGATCATATTACTGGAGCCTCCGAAATCCGTAAAAACACTATGGCCCAAACAGCTGTAAGTGCATTAACGGAAATCGATTGTGTAGATATTCTGCTCGAAGACGGACGTATTCTTCCGCTTGGGAACAAAAATATAAAAGCGATCGCGACTCCAGGACATACCAATGCGTGTATGAGTTTCCTATTCGAAGGAATGGTATTTACAGGAGATTCACTTCTGATCCGAGGCACCGGTAGAACGGACTTCCAAGAAGGATCCGCCTCCAAACTATACGATAGCATCATTCAAAAACTATTCTCCCTGCCTGATGAAACCAAAGTTTATCCGGCACATGATTATAAAGGTTTAACAAGCACTACAATCGGATTGGAAAAAAGATTAAACCCGAGGATAGGAGGGAACCGTTCAAAAGAAGAATTCCAGAAGATCATGGAAGAATTACAATTTACAACTCCTAAAAAAATGCACTTGGCACTTCCTGCAAATACCGGATGTGGAAGTTTGGAAATCGTAAGAACGATGAATCCTCAAAGTATATCAGGAATTCCTACTGTACTGAATGAAGACGTATTTAAAAAAATTGGAAATATAAAAATTATAGATGTACGTTCTCCGGATGAATTTCACGGGGAGTTAGGACATATTCGGACTTCTCAACTTGTAACTCTCGGACCTGATTTAACTAAATATTTAGAAGCAGGCGATCGTTTTGAAGAGATCATCTTCGTATGTCGAAGCGGAAAACGTTCCAAACAAGCAACGGAAGAAAGTATTCGTTTAGGTTATAAATTCACATCCAATATGGCAGGAGGGATGGTGAATTGGAATGAGAAGTACCTGCCCAGAGGGGAATAAGAATGGCAACAGAATGGATAATGGGCCTTATAGGTGGAGTGGTGATTGGTATCGCCGTTTCTTTAATGCTTTTATGGAACGGAAGAGTAACCGGAGTCAGCAGCATTGTATATGGAGTATTGGTACCGATCAAAGGTGATATAGAATGGAGATGGTATTTTATAGTAGGATTACTTATCGGAGGTCTTTCTTTAAAAATCACAGCGCCTGAACTTTTAGCAGCGGAACTACAAACAACAGCATGGATCGGTTCTGTTGCAGGAGTACTCGTAGGATTCGGCGCAATGTTAGGAGGAGGTTGTACAAGCGGACATGGAGTTTGTGGAGTAAGTAGAGTTTCTCCTAGATCCATAGTAGCAACAATCGTATTCATGGCTGCGGGAATGGCAGCAGTAGTATTACTCAGAAAAACAGGGCTAATTATATGAAATATAATATAGGAGCCTTGATTGTAGGTTTATTATTCGCGATCGGTCTCGGCATGTCCGGAATTTTACAACCTGCAAACATAATAGGATTTCTAGATATATTCGGAAAATGGAACCCTACCCTACTATTCACGATGGCTGGAGCAGTAGGAGTTCATTTTATCACTTACAAATTGATACGAAAAAGAAAAACTCCAATGTTCTCCAAGGATTGGTTTATTCCAACTCGCCAAGAGATCACCCCTGCATTGATTATCGGGAGTTTGATTTTTGGAATCGGCTGGGGATTGGGCGGTTATTGCCCTACCGTTTCAGTCACCACTCTTGCAAGCTTTGAAACAAGGCCAATTATCGTTTTTGTAAGTATAATTTCAGGAATGTTATTATTTTGGCTCCTAGATAAGAAAACGAATTTGAAAAGCAAATTAGAATAAGCTAATGCTTATCCTAGGATATATATCTTCCTTTATTATGGGAACTATGCTCGGCCTGATTGGTGCAGGAGGTTCAATTCTCACAGTTCCCATACTTTTTTATTTTTTCGGACAAGATGCAATTTTTGCGACAACAAACTCACTCTTCGTGGTCGGCATAGCAGCCTTAACCGGATCAATCTTTCAGATAAAAAAAGGAGATACGAATCTAAAAATTGGAATGTATTTCGCGGCACCAAGCTTTATAGGTATTTATATTGCGAGAAACTTACTTCTTCCTTCCATTCCAAACATCTTAATTTCCAATTTTGGGATCACATTAACAAAACCTTTGTTTATAATGATCATTTTCTCGATCATAATGGTTTTTAGTTCTTGGACTATGATTCGCTCCAGCAGCTCTATTCCTGCAGAAACAGAAACGACTAAATTGAATACGATACAAACGAACTTCTTATCGATTGGTATCAAAGGATTGATGGTAGGAATGATTACCGGATTTGTAGGAGCAGGAGGAGGATTTCTAATCATTCCTGCTCTTGTAATTTTGCTCAAGTTTCCCATCAGGAAGGCAGTAGGAACATCACTAATTATTATTTCAGCAAATTCTCTTTTCGGATTCGGAATCAGTTTCAGATCGGTGCAAACTGAAAATTGCCCATTACTTCTAATAATTTGTGGCCTGGGAATTGCAGGAATGTATTTAGGACAAAAGCTTTCGCACAAAATAAGTGAAAGATCTCTGAAAATTGGTTTCGGTTATTTTGCATTAGTCATCGCTTCCCTGATCTTGTGGGATCAGGGGTTGAAGCTATGATCCATGACCGAGTTATTCCTCTGAATTTTTTCTCTTTTCGTAATCCTTATTTTAAATTCGAGTTTATATGAAAATTACATAATACATTAAATCAACTATATTCTAAAATCTGCTTGTCCGAATCCGTTTTCAATTCCAAAAATGATCGTCATGAAGTATACAGAAAATGGTTTGGAAGAAGCGGGCATGTGAATGCGCTACAAACGTGTAATCATCGCACCCGATAAATTCAAAGGGACACTTAGTGCAACACGCGCTGCAAGTGCAATGTATTCCGGTGTTCGCTCTGCTTTGGGTGATTCAATCCAGGTGCTCAAACTCCCTCTGGCTGACGGGGGCGAAGGAAGTCTTGTCGCTCTACACTCACTGCGGCCAAAGTTAAATCTTCGCGCAGATATTCTCCCTAACGCGAGTGGGTTCAACCGTTCCATTTGTTACCTTGTCAACGAGACCGATGCTTACTTTGAATCGGCACGACTACTTTCCTTAAACTTCAGAGATAATCGCCGACTTCCTATTCTCGATCGCAGGAGCAGCGGTCTTGGTCGCTGGGTTCTGCATATGCTCACTCAGCAAAAAAGGAATTTGTTTTTGTTCCTCGGAGGTACGGCAGTATGCGATGGAGGACTAGGAATCTTACAAGAATTCGGATTTCAGTTATTAGACGGAAAAGGTAACTCGGTGAATTCTCTGCGAAATTTATCTAATGTGAGAAGGCTCGTACCTCCTGACACATTTACCTCGATACAAGCCAATATCAAAATGTTTTCTGATGTAACCAATCCTCTACTTGGTCCAACAGGCGCTCCAAAATTGTTTGGCCCTCAAAAAGGAGCGACGCCAAATGATGTGGCCTTATTAGAAGATGGGCTTGGTCAACTCTCCCGCTTGTGGGCAGAGTTCGCTAAACAAAGCGACACAAATTGGCCGGACGGTGTCGGTGCAGGAGGAGGAATTGCACTCCCATTTCTTGGAATGGCAAGAAAGCAAGTAACGCTCGGCTCAGGTTCTCATTTTTTTCTAGAAGAATCCAGATTAGTTGATACAATCCGTCCAGGCGATTTAGTCTTAACCGGAGAAGGCAGAACTGATGCAGGTACTCTGGCAGGCAAACTTGTAGATGCAGTGGTTCATCTTTGTCGTAAGGTTGGTGCTGACTGTTTGGTAATCAGCGGAGCCGTAGCCGATCGCGATAGATTGGAAGCAGCCAATTATCCTAAGACAATAGCGGTTTCAAACAACGGTAGTGTGCCGTCACGTAAAGTAGCGGCGGATGAGCTGTCTCGGGCTGTTACGAGAGCGCTTGCTGGGGTGAAGTAATTTTATTTAAGGTGATAATATTAGAGAATACTTTCCAAATGAAATTCGAACTACTTTGGAAATTCTAAAGCTTAGCCTATATTACTCACGAAGGTTTGACTATATACAGGCAAGCGGTTTTAAAGAAAAGGAGAGAAATGGAAAATCTTTCTACATTTGATTATAGCTATGTTGGCTTTAACTTCTAGACAAAAGAATTCGGTTAAGCTTCGATAGAAAAAGAAAGGTTCGAGTTCGAGAGTAAGTTATGTTGAACTAAATAAGAATTTCTTTGAGCTCAAAAAAAACAGTCGCGAAAGAGATTACCATACTAATTACAATCTTCTTACATACACACGCAAGAGGATAAGATCAGTAGGTCGTATAGCAATTATCTTATCACAAATTTGCAGAGTAGATTTACTCTCTGCCATTTAGCATTAACTACATATCTCCATCAATGATGTATGCCAATACCTAGCATACGAATAAAACGAAACCAACGACAAATTAAACTTAAAGGAAGTTAAATCATTATAGTAACCTCTCGTGTCCGTCACATAAATCATATTAAACATAAAGGAGACGATTACGGGAGGATTTCAAGAATTTTCACCTAACTCCTCGATCTGTAAACCTCTAAATTTTACTTCCACATGCAACATATCTGAATCTAATTTCCCAGACAATATTCCATCAGAAGTAGAAATATCCATCACATATATTTCATTAGCCTTAACGTGATCGCCTTTCCGATCATAAGGTAGCGAAAGGTCATGATCAAATTCACTTGTTTTTCGAATATTTAACTCTATCAACTGCCCAAAAGTGACTTTCAATAAGCCTTTTTTTCGAATGCTATTTAAAACCTCCGAGTAATAGGCCTCCGTAATTACTATTAAGTCTGTAGCTGTCGGACTCAAAGAAAAGTCCACCAATATGCAATCAATAAAAAGGTATTCCTGAAGGTTATCTTTATGCATAATACTTAGTCGGGATCAAGTGGCATATGGCCATACTCTGCCTTAGTTCCAGTTTTCCCTGTTGTTGGATCCAAGTAACTTCCTGATTCCGACCTTGCAGAAAATCTATACTTCTTACTATCGGGATGAATATCTTCATATTTTGATGGTTCCTTCAATTTTAACATCCAATCTCCTTTTTCACCGTTTTTACCTTTTACACCCCATGTCTCAATTCCATTTTCATGACTTAACTTTTCGTATCCTTGCTCTTTTGCCCAACTTCTTAATTCTGATGATTTTGGTATCTGTGAAAATCTAGAATTGGCACCCGATGCTCCACTGCCTCCAGCCTCTCCAGTTGCAGGAGAATTACCCGGACTCGTTTCTGGAGTTCCCATCCTAAGTTTTGCAACTTTGCTCGCCCCCCATTTAAAGCCGAATTTAGCCCCAATACCTCCACTCAAAGTACTGCCTATTAGATTTCCGGAACGTTCATAGGTTTCTAATTCCCCTATTTTCCGCCCATTCTCTTCACCTTTCAAAAGAGTATGAATCTCTGATCCGATTGCATAAATTCCAAACCCAAGAAGGCCGATACCAACTGCAAGGGCAATAGCGGGGCTTGCGACTACACTCAATCCACCTAAAGCAACCCCCCCGACAAATCCTAAAACTCCTCCAATAACTGCGCCGGTAAGCAATCCTTTTCCAAAAGCCCAAGCTCTATCACTGTTGGATGGGGAAGGATTCCTGCTTCCAATAACATTTATAGGCGCTGACTCTAAAGATTTGTATTCAGACTTACTTCCTTCATGTCCAGTTGGATCTTTCGTATTGATCGGATTGCCCTTTACATAAGAAAACCGGTTCCAGCCTTGGGTATCATCTGCACCATCAATAATCGAATCCGCAGTTACAAAC